>JACPJE010000125.1 GCA_016187725.1 Candidatus Latescibacterota bacterium | reverse complement strand
GTGCATCTTTGTTTCGGCAACTACGGGGGCCAGACCATCCAGCAGGGCACCTGGGAGAAACTGCTCACCTACCTGAACGGCCTCCACTGCGACCACGTATTGCTGGAGCTGGCCCACCGCGGCAACTGGGAGCTGCCCTTCCTGCGGGAGCTGGCCCCTGAGATCCGCCTGGGGCTGGGGGTGGTGGACATCAAGAGCAACGCGGTGGAGAGTCCAGAGCAGATCGCCCGGCGCATCGAGGAGGCGGTGGAGGCCCTGGGCGAGGAGCGCATCGCCTATATCAATCCGGATTGCGGCTTCTGGATGCTCAAGCGCAGCGTGGCCGACCGCAAGATCCGCGCCCTGGTCGAGGGCCGCGACCTCTTTGCCGGCCGCAAATAAAACGCCCGGATCTGGAAAAGACCCGGGCGTCGAGCGACAACTCCCCACTTCAGGCTTATCCCTCTTCCAAGAGCCTCCTCACTTCCCGCTGCCCCATCTGGCGCAACTGCACCAGCCTGGCCCGGTACAGGGGGCGCGGGGCCGATCTGCCGGCTTCCCACTGCACCACGGCCTGAGTGCTGACCGCCAGGAGCACTCCCAACTCCCGCTGCGACAGCTTCAGGCGCAGGCGGTGCCGCTTGATGGAGGCCGGACTCAGGCGGGCCTTGTCGGCAGCCTCTTCTTTGACGGCCTTCAGTTTGGGTGTCCGGGCAGGCGACCGGGCCTGCTTCAGCCGTTTTTCCAATTCTTCGATGCGCTTGCGCTGGCCCCTGAGCTGTTCTTTCAGTTCCAGCACCTGGTCTCGCAGGGGTAGAAACTCTTTCAGCACCTCACTGCGCCCCAAACGCCTCATCTCCGCTTTCAAAACCTGCGCCATGTCCGGCATCTCCTTTTCCTTTCTAGGTGGTCGCGCCCTCCGGCGCATTCAGATTTCACCCCTCTCTTGCGATGAGCACACTGCAATGGGCGTTTTCGCTCACTTTGTCCGCCATATGCCCCAGGAACCGCCCCCACAGACCGGAATGCCCCTTGTGGCCCAGGGCGATCAGGTCGAACCTCCCTTCTTCGGCGAACCTCAGCAGGGCCTGGGCAGGATGACCTGAACGCATCTCCCCGCGAATCTCGATCCCGTGGAGTTCCGAAAAAGCGCGCAGTTCCGCAGTGATCTTTTGAAAGAAAGCCTCGGCTGCCTCCCGTTCCGCCTCGACCTCCTCCACCATCTCCGGGTAGTGCGGCAGGGACCCCTTCACCCAGAGCGCCCAGACCTCGGAACCCAGGTTCCTGGCCAGGGAGGCCGCCTGCCGGAGCGCGGTGCTGGCGCCCTCAGAGCCATCGTAACCGACCAGGATCTTTTTATACACGGCTCATTCCTCCGTGTGTGTAGCCGGGACCGTTTCCCTGCCGTTGAACACCCGGCTGTAGAGCCGGCCCCAGGCGATCATCGTCCTCTCCCTGGGCTGGAAGAACTGCTGGGCGATCAGCGTCGGGACGACGGCGCTGAGGATCACCACGGTGACCAGGATAGTGTACTGCGCCTGATCGATGATCTGGTTCTGCAGACCGAAGAGCGCGGAGATGGTCCCGAAGGTCAGTCCAGTGGCCATGAGCAGCGTCGTGTAGTTGGCCTCCCGCACCCTCATCCGGAACAGCCGGGAAAGGGGCCAGACACCGACCATCTTGGTGGCCAGCTTCAATGCCAGCAGCACCACGACCACGCTGACTGTCGCCCAGAGCGCTGGGAGCGACACAAAGAGCCCGGCCTTAATAAAATAAAATGGCGTGAACATGGCAAAGGCAATGCTGCGCATGCGGTGGACCAGGGTCTTGTCGCGCAGGAACACCCCGGCGACCACCAGCCCGATGAGGTAGGCCGGCAGCACCGCCTCGCTCTTGGCGGTGGTGGCCAGGCCGCCCAGGAAGAAGAGCACGAATAGGATGAACTTCACCTCCGGCTCGCTCACCCGCGTCGCCCCGAGGCGGGTGATGATGAACTGCGTCCACCTGGGCATGTACCAGAGCATGATGGCAGTGGTGATGACAAATACGAGCAGCCAGATATTGAAGTCCGCGAAGAGCACGCCCAGGGCCAGCACGGTCCCGAAGTCCGTGATGAAGCAGGCGGCGAGGATCATCTTGCCCAGCGCGGTGTTGCTGAGTCCTCCCTCGATCATCACCGCGTAGACCACGGCGACTGAGGTGGTAGAAAGCGCAATTCCAGCGATCTGTGCCTGCGGCAAACCCCACCCTAACACATATTGCGCGAACATCCAAACCCCCACAAAAGGGAGAGTGAAGGACAGCGCCCCGATCGTCAGGCTGGCCCGGATATTGGCCTTCAGCGATTGAGGGTCGATCTCAGCGCCGGCCAGGAAGGTGAGCACGCCGCTGCCGAGCATGGCCAGAAAGTTGATCCACTCTGTGGTTTTATGGACCCCGAGGAAGTTTCCAGCCAAGACCCCGATCAGGATCTCGACCAGGGCGACAGATACGCCGATGCGGATGGAGATCAGACTGGCGATCAGCGCCAGCCCCATCCACAGGGCTGCGACAAACCAGACGTTTTCGAGCATAGACCCACCCCCGCGCTATCGAGGTTGACAATCCACTTTGGTGTGCGGTGTGCAGGCCAACAAAAAACCCCGCTGGGCATAGGCGGGGTTTCATCGCGCTGATACCCCTACCGCTTTGCTGGCTGCGCGGCAGGAGTCATCAGCCTGAATCAGGCGTTTATGAGGGGGACTCCATCCCCTTATGCTTTAAAAGATACGGACCCTCGACTCTCTTTTCAACTGGCGGTGGGCATCCCTCTACTGCTTCTGCTTCCACTGCTCCTTGCTGGCCAGCATCTCTTTGGTGGGGGTGATCACCTGGGAAGTGACCTGATTCTTCTTGTCGTGAAGCCATTTGCCCTGGTTGTCGCGCAGCACCGGCAACCGCTGTTCCACCGGCGGCGGCGTTGCCGCTTTACAGGGGCGATCTGCGTACCAGTACGCCACGCTGCTCATCTCGTTGCACAGGTGGTTGGCGTGGCCGTGTTCGATGGTCGCCTTGATCGACTTTTCAAAGCGCACCGGATTCTCCAGGTGGTGGACGTAGCTGGTCTGGTACCCCTTGGTGTTGCTCTCGTGGATGGAGGAACCATTGCGCAGAAAGGCATTGGGCTGCATGCCCCAGGCCTGGTTCAGGTAATCTTCGCTGCCGGTGCCGTGCAATTCGGGCGGCCATTTGTACCCGTCCACCCAGATCATGTCGTCCCCTTCACCCCACCAGGTGCCCTGGAAGTTGGTCACGCTCAGGTTGCAGCCCAGGTAATGGCCCCGCCCCCTGGTCTCCAGGATGAGGTAGTTGTTCTTCCAGGCCAGCCGCTCCTTGTTGGGGATATTGGCCTCGGGGGTGTTGACCCGGATCTCGTGACCCCAGCCGCCAAAAGGATTCTCGCGCCGGAATTCGGCGTGGAAATACCCCGTCTCCTCGGGCAGCGGCTGGTCGTAGGTCTCATAGTCGACGTAGAAATACTGCCCGTGCGCCTCCCGGCTCTCATTGACCAATTCCACCACCGCCCGCTGGGCAAAGGGCATGGGGGCATAGCAGTTGAGGGCACAGCCCTGCTCGAACTGGTTGTTCGCCCCGGTCGAAGCACTGAAGAGCAGGGACTGGTAGGAATTGACGATGCCGTGGCCCAACCCGAAGAAGTCCCCCAGGGGGCAGAGCACGCTGGGATCCTTGGCGTTGTCCCAGGTGATCTTGAGCAGGCACTCGCGGTAGTGCCGGCCCTGGGTCATCCAGATATGGGTGATGCGCCCCGGCCCTTTGATATCGGCCAGCACCCGGCTTTGGCCGGCGGGAAGGGTCCAGTAATCGGCATTGCCGCCGCTGGTATCCCAGGAGGAGAAACGCCCGGTCTTGCCCGGCCTCAGGGTGGCCAGGTCACGCAGGGGAGAGTCGTACATGGCAGCGCTCCTTTGAGGGTTAGGAGGATGGACTTGGGCCGTCGAAAAGCGAGGGCGGGTTCTTCGCTGCTCTGCGGCGCCGGCCAGGCTCGTGGCTCTGCAGCAGCCGGCCGGCCTCGGCGAAATAATCGGGATCGATCTCAAAGCCGGCAAAATCCACCCCCAGCTCCCTGCAGGCCAGGGCCGTGTGGCCCAGCCCGAGGAAGGGGTCCAGCACCAACCGGGTCCGCTCGCGCCCGTGCAACTGTATACACATCCGGGGGATCTTGACTGGGAAGGTGGCCGGATGGGGCCGTTCCTGCTGCCGGCTGCGGATGGTCTTGTACGGCACGAACCAGGTATTCCCCCGGCAGCGCCGGTCCCGGACGCCCCCGCCCCAGCGATGCTGATTGGATTTGTCCTGGTACTCCACCCCCACTCCCAACCGGTCCAACTCCACCCTGCCGGTCTTGGTGAGGTGGAAGATGTACTCGTGGCAGTCGTTCACAAAGCGCCGGCTGTTGATGGGTTTGTAGTGTCCTACCGCGAGATTCCCAGCCATACTGGTCTCCCGGCCCACCTCCTCGCGGTCGATGGCGATGGATTTGATCCAGTGGATCACGTTCTGCAGCACAAAATACTGGCGCAGGCGAAAGACCACCTCCATGGGCCCCCAGGGATCTGAGGGCTTGGCGCCGATGTTCAGAAAAACCGATCCCTGCTCAGCCAGTACCTGGGACACGGCCTGTCCCCAGGATTCGAGCCAGTCGAGGTACTGGGCCCTGGGCAGGGTATCGTCGTACTGCCCGTACCGGCTGCCGATGTTGTAGGGCGGCGAAGTGACCACCACGTCGACGGACCCTGGCTGCAGATGTCTTTCCATCCCCCCGATGCAGTCCTCCAGGTACAACCTGGCAATACTCTGCCTGTGCCGGCATATGAATGGATTTCCCATCTCCGCCTCAGCCCCGCAGCACCTTGCCCGGATTCATGATATGGTGAGGGTCCAGCGCCTCCTTGATGGTCCGCATCACCGCCACTCCCTCGCCGGCCTCCTGCTCCAGCGCCGCGATCTTGCCCAGGCCCACCCCGTGCTCCCCGCTGCAGGTGCCCCCCAGGGCCAGGGCGCAGTCCACCAGTCGCTGGTTGATGCGCCGGGCCTCGGCCAACTCGGCGGGCGCCTGGGGATCTAGAGGGAAAACCAGGTGGAAGTTCCCGTCTCCCACATGTCCCAGAATGACTCCAGTCAAGGGCGAAGAGCGCAGTTCCTCCTGAGCCAGAGCCAAGGCCTCGGCCAACCTGGAGATGGGCACGCACACATCCGTCACGTACCCGGCGGCCCCCGGTCTGAGGGCCAGGCAGGCCAGGTACGCGTCGTGGCGGGCCTGCCACAGGCGCTGCCGCTCCTGGGGGGTATGGGCCCACTGGAAGTCCGCCCCGCCGTGCCGGCGGGCGATCTGCCCCACGGCCCGGGCCTGTTCCTCCACGCTGGTGGCCGAGCCGTGAAACTCGAAGAACAGGGTGGGCTTCACCGGACAGTCCAGCCCGGAATAGCGGTTGACCGCCTCGATCTGCACCTCGTCCAAGAGCTCGATGCGGGCCATGGGGATGCCCTGGCCCATCACCTCGATGACCGCCGCCACCGCTGATTCCAGATCCTCAAAAGCGCACACCGCCGCCGAGATTGCCGCCGGGTTGCGGGCCAGGCGCAGGGTCACCTCGGTGATCACCCCCAGGGTCCCCTCCGAACCCACCAGCAGCCGGGTCAGGTCGTACCCGGCTGCGGATTTGCGCGCCCGGCCCCCGGTGCGGATCACCCGCCCGTCCCCCAGCACCGCCCGCAGGCCCAGCACATTCTCGCGCATGGTGCCGTAGCGCACCGCCGCGCTGCCCGAGGCCCGGGTGGCCGCCATCCCCCCCAGCGAGGCATCGGCCCCAGGGTCCACCGGAAAGAAGAGCTCGGTGCCCAACTCCTCCAGATGGCGGTTGAGCGCCTTGCGGGTCACGCCCGCCTGCACCGTGGCGTCCAGGTCCGCGGGGTTCACCTCGACGATGCGGTCCATGCCGCCCAGATCCAGACACACCCCACCGCGCACCGCCACTATCCCCCCTTCCACGGCCGTGCCAGTGCCAAAGGGGATGAGGGGCACCCGGTGGCGGGCACAGGCCCTGACCACCTCGACCACCTCTTCCTCGCTCTGCACCCTGGCCACGGCCTGGGGAGGGCAGGGACCGTGATGGGACACGTCGCGGCTACGCGCCTCCAGGCTGGGCAGGTCAATGCACAGGCGCTCGCCGAGGACGGCGCGCAATTGGCCGAGCAGCGCTGGGGGCAGGGGAGCTATTCCTGCGGGGCGGTGTTCCATGGCGGGGAATATGGCCCTGCCTTGCAAAGCGGTCAAGGCGGATGCCGCTGAAAACCCTTTCCCCTATATTTCCTCCTACCCCTTCAGGAGGGCAGTGGATGAGCGAGGAATTCAAGCGCGAGAAAGAGCTGACCATGTCCATCCTCATGACCCCGGACATGGCCAACTTCGTGGGCAACGTGCACGGCGGCATCATGCTCAAACTGGTGGACGAGGTGGCCTACTCCTGCGCCACCCGCTACTGCGGCCACTACGTGGTCACCCTCTCGGTGGATCAGGTCCTCTTCAAGGAGCCCATCCACATCGGCGAACTGGTGACCTTTCTGGCCACGGTCAACTACACCGGCCGCACCTCGGTGGAGGTGGGGGTGAAGGTGGTCGCCGAGGACATCAAGGACGGCCTGAGCCGGCACGCCATCTCCTGCTACATCACCATGGTGGCCATGGACGAGGAAGGCCGGCCCACCCCGGTCCCTCCCCTGCCCATCGAGACCAGCGAGGACCGCCGGCGCTTCGAACAGGCCCAACTGCGCCGCGCCTTCCGCCAGGAGATCCAGGAGCGCAACCGCCAGATCAAGGCCCAGCACCCGGATTCAGCTTAGGCGATCACCGCTCCCCCCAGGCAGACCTGCCCCTGATAGAAGACCGCGTGCTGGCCCGGCGCCACCCCGGGATCGGGTCGCTCAAGTTCTACTCTCAGGCCGCCGACCTCCAGCGGACTGAGGGTACAGCGCGTAGTCTGGGGTCCGTGGCGCAGTTTCACTTCCAGGACCTCCTCACCAGGGGGCTCGCCGATCCAATGGGGCCGGCCCACCTCAAAGCGATGCCGGAGTCGCTCTTCTTCCTGGGCCTCATGGGCCACCCATAAAACATCCGCCTCCAGGTCCTTGCCCACCACGAACCAGGGTCCTCCTCCCAATCCCAGACCGTGGCGCTGGCCGATGGTGTGGAACCAGAGCCCACGATGCGTCCCCAGCTTTTTGCCGCTTCCCCGTTCGATCACCGGACCTGGTCTCTCCCCCAGCCGGGCCTTCACAAACTCCCTGTAGTCGATCCTGCCCAGAAAGCAGATCCCCTGGCTGTCCTTGCGGTCCTGGGTGGGCAGGCCGTACCGGGCGGCCAGGTTGCGCACCTCTCGCTTGGCCAGGTGGCCGATGGGGAAGAGCACCCGCCCCAACTGCCCCTGATCCAGATCGGAGAGAAAATAAGTCTGGTCCTTCACTGGATCGGCGGCCCGCAGCAGGCAGTACTGGCCGCCCCGCTGGTCCAGGCGGGCGTAATGCCCGGACGCCACCTTGGCGAACTGCCCACCCACTCTTTTCAGGAAGGCCCCGAACTTGATGCGCCGGTTGCAGTGGATGTCCGGACTGGGGGTGCGGCCGGCCCGCAGCTCGTCCAGGGCGTGCTCCACCACCTTTTCGAGGTACTCGGCCTGCAGCGCCACCACCTCCAGGGGCACCCCGGCCTGGGAGCACACGGCCCGGGCGTAGCGCAGGTCCTCCTCCCAGGGGCAGTCCCCCAGCGAGGAGAGTTCCTCCTCCAGCCACACCTTCAGGTAAAAGGCGCGCAGGGCATGCCCTTCCTCCCGCAAGAGGTGCAGGGCCAGGGAGCTGTCCACCCCTCCCGAGAGCAGGACGGCGATCTCCATGTCATCCAATTCCCACCATTACGAGGCCCGCGAAAATCAGCAGGGTACCGACGAACTTGTTGCGGCTCCCCGCCTCCTTTAGCAACAGCACTCCCATCAGCGCGCCGATGGGAATGCTCAGCTGGCGAAAGGCCGCCACGTATCCGACGTTGTCCACGTACCCCATGGACGCCAGCACCAGCCCATAACACGAATAGATCCCCACCCCCACCAGCAGGATGATCCGGCCTTCGGCTCTAAGGGTACCCAGCAAGGTCTGGCCCTCGGCCCGGCGTTCCACCAGCCCAAAACCCGCCAGCCACAGACTGACGCTGGTGGATTGGAAGACCATGTAGACCAGCGGGGCTTCCAGGCTGGAAAAGGCCCCGCAGCCGCGCATGAACCCCACGGCCGCGCTGTCGATCAGGGTGTACCCGGCGATGAACACCGCCCCCAGCCCGGCCCAGCGGCAACAGGCGTCCAGGTAGCGCGACCAGCGGAAATCCAGCCCCGGCCTGAAGGGCAAAATAAAACACCCGACAGTGAGCAGGACAATCCCTGAAAAATAAAACACCCCGAAGTCTTCTCCCCTGCCCCGCAGCATCTCGAAGAAGGTGATCAACAGGGCGGGAATGGAGCGGATCAGCGGATAGGCGATGGACAGATCCCCGGCCCGGTACGCCCTGGCCAGGGAGACGTAATAGCCCCCGTTGAAAAAACCGGTGAACAAGGCCAGTTCCCACACCTGGATGGGGATGGCCGGCATCTTGTCCCAGTGCCACAGCAGCACCGGCGACATCAGCAGGGCAGCCGCGGTGTTGGCCAGGAGGAAGAGGGCGGTGCTGGGGCGCTGGCGTTTGCCCACTATGTTCCACAAGGCGTGGATCAGGGCGGCGGGCACTAACAATAAGATTGCGGTCAGGGACATAGGAGGTCAAAAATACGCATAGACGTTCACCGGCGGAACTGCTGGCCGGCAATTCGCAAAAGCTTTAGATTCCCCCTGCGAAAGGAGCCTGCCATGAAGGAACTCAAACTGGAACACTTCGCCGTCAACGTGGCCGAACCCGTGGCCATGGCTGATTGGTACTGCAAAAACCTGGGCATGAGCGTCTTCCGCAAAGGGGAGGGACCGGTGCACATGCACTTCCTGGCCGATGCCTCGGGCCGGGTGGTCCTCGAACTCTACACCAACCCGCCCGAGCTGGTGCCCGACTACCGCTCCATGAACCCCCTGGTCCTGCACCTGGCCTTTGCCACTGCCGACATCCGCGCCACCCACCAGGGCCTGGTGGCGGCCGGGGCTGCGCCCATCGGCGAGATCAGCGCCAATCCCTCCGGCGACCAGCTGGCCTTCCTGCGCGATCCCTGGGGCCTGACCGTGCAGCTGGTCCAGCGGGTCAGCCCCATGCCCTGAGCGAGAGGACGCGTATGCCAAAACGCCTGCAGGACCAGGTGGCCCTGGTGGTGGGCGCCAGCAGCGGCATGGGCCTGGCCACGGCCCGGGCCTTTGCCCTGGAAGGGGCCCATCTGGCCCTGGCCGCCCGCAGCGCCGACAAACTGGAAGCCCTGGCCGACGAACTGGGACCGCCGGCCCTGGCCTGCCCGGTGGACGTGGAGGACGTGGCTGCGGTGGACCAGATGGTCGGGAAGGTCCTGGAGCATTTCGGCCGCCTCGACCTCCTGGTCTATACCGCCGGCACCAATATCCCCCAGCGCAGCCTGGAGGTGCTCACCCCCCAGACCTGGGAGCGGATGATCGGGGCCAACCTCAGTGGGGCTTTCTACTGCACCCGCGCCGCCCTGCCTCCCATGCGCCGCCAGCAGGGGGGCCTCATCATCTACGTGTCCAGCGCCGCGGTGCAAAAACCCGATGTCTCCGGGGTCTCGTACCAGGCCAGCAAGCACGGGGTGGTGGGCCTGGCCCACGGCACCTTCCGCGAGGAGCGCGACCGCGGCATCCGCACCTGCGTGATCTTCCCGGGCCTGACCGACACCCCCCTGGTGCTCAAGCGCCCCACGCCCACGCCCCCGGAGGTGATGGCCAAGGCCCTGCAGCCCGAGGACGTGGCCGAAGCCTGCCTCTTCGTGGCCGCCCTGCCCCCCCGCACCTATGTGCCCGAACTGGTGTTGATGCCGGCCGGCCTGGCCTAGGAGCGCAAAGGTGGACACCCTCATCGTCGAAGGCGGCACCCCGCTCTGCGGCGAGCTGGAACTGAGCGGGGCCAAGAATTCCATCACCAAGCTGATGGTGGCCTCCATGCTCACCCAGGAGTCCTGTACCTTTCACCGGGTTCCCCATATCGGGGACAGCCGGGTGACCCAGGCCATCTGCGAGGCCCTGGGCACCCGTTTCACCCAGCGGCCCCCCCGCACCCTCGAAGCCCACACTCCACAGCTCCATTCCAGCGAGATCCCCCTCTCCCTGGCCAGCCACAACCGCCTGGCCATCATGACCGTGGCGCCCCTGTTGCACCGGCAGGGCCGGGCCGTGGTGCCGGCCATGGCCGGGGGGGACCGCATCGGTCCCCGCCCGGTGGATTTCCACCTGGAGGGGTACCGGGCCATGGGGGCCCAGGTCGAGGTGCGCGACCAGGTCTACTATTTTGAGACCGAGGGCCTGCGGGGCGCCGACCTCGCCTTGCCCTACCCCAGCGTGACCACCACCGAAAATCTGTTGATGGCCGCCACCCTGGCCCAGGGCCGCACCTTCATCCGCAACGCCGCCATCGAGCCCGAGGTCATGGACTTGGTGATGTTCCTGCAGAAGATGGGGGCCATCATCGACTACAACGTGGACCGCACCCTGGTGGTCGAAGGGGTGGGCCAATTGCGGGGCGCCGCCCACGAACTCATGCCCGACCGACTGGTGGCCGCCTCCATGGGCGCCGCGGCCGTGGCCTCGGGCGGGGACGTCTTTGTGCGCGGGGCGCGCCAAGCCGATCTGGTGGCCTTCCTCAACACCCTGCGCCGGGTGGGCGGGCAGTTCGAGGTGAAGACTGAGGGTATCCGTTTCTTCCGCCAGGGCCCCCTGCGCGCCATCACCCTGGAGACCAACGTGCACCCCGGCTTCATGACCGACTGGCAACCCCCCTTCGCCATCCTGCTCACCCAGGCCCAGGGTATGTCGGTGATCCACGAGACCGTCTTCGAGGGCCGCTTCGGGTACGTGGAGCAGCTCCAGCGCATGGGTGCGGACGTGGCCCTGTACGACACCTGCCTGGGCGGGGGCCGCTGCCGCTTTGCCGCCAGCAACTACCAGCATAGCTGCGTCATCAAAGGCCCTGCCGCCCTGCGCGGGGCCCAGTGCGCCATCCCGGACCTGCGGGCCGGCTTCACCTACCTGATCGCCGCCATCCTGGCCAAAGGGACCTCCACCCTCACCGGGGTCGAGCACCTGGACCGGGGCTACGAGGACCTGGCCGCCGGCCTGCAGGGCCTGGGGGCGCGCTTGGAAAGAAGGACCTGAGCCATGAGATTGGGTGGACCCATATTCGAAAAGTGGAGCACCCCTGAGGAATGGGCCGCCGCTCACCGGAAGCTGGGGTACGGGGCCGCGTACTGCCCCCTGCGGTCGGGGGCCAGCCGCGAAGAGATCACCGCCTGTGCCCGGGCTGCCCAGGAGGCCGGGCTAATCATCTCCGAGGTGGGAGCCTGGAGCAACCCGCTCAGCCCCATCGAGTCCGTGCGCCGCCGCTCCATCGCCCTTTGCCAGGAATCCCTGGCCCTGGCCGACGAGGTGGGCGCCCAGACCTGCGTCACCATCTCCGGGACGCGCGGCTCCCAGGACGAAGCCAGCCTCACCGCGCCGGGCTGGGACGGCCCCCACCCCGACAACTATGCAGGAGAGACCTTTAACCTCATCGTCGAGACCACCCGCCAGATCATCGACGCCGTCGCGCCCCGCCGCGCCTGTTTCGCCCTCGAAACCATGCCCTGGATGTACCCCGACTCGCCCGAAAGCTACCTGGAGTTGCTGCACGCCATCGACCGACCCCAGGGCTTCGGGGTACACCTGGACCCGGTCAATATGATCAGCAGCCCCCAACTCTACTTCGCCAATGCCCAGTTGATCCGCACCTGCTTCGAACTCCTGGGGCCCTACATCAAAAGCTGCCACGCCAAGGACATCCGCCTCGCCGGCAAGCTCACCGTGCACCTGGACGAGGTCTGCCCGGGGGAAGGGGCACTCGACTACCCCACCTACCTGGAAGAGGCGTCCAAACTGAACCCAGACCTGCCCATCATGCTCGAACACCTCCACCGCGCCGAAGACTACGACCGTGCCGCCGCCCACCTACGCTCAGTGGCAACCCAACTCGGACTGAGTATTTGAAGGCACCTCTCTATGAGCAAGATCGGCAAGATTCAAGAATTGGTGCGCAACGGCTTATATTATCTGACCGAGCATGCCGATGATGAAGCTGCAGAAGAGGGTTTCGACATCTACGATGTGGAGTATGGCTTATTGACGGGCAAAATCCGGCGCACCTGGCCGCGCGATGGCAAATATGAAGTGGTTGGCCAGGCGCTGGATCAGCGACCTATTGGGATGGTGTGCCGGATCACCCTGACAG
The DNA here is from genome assembly GCA_016187725.1 of Candidatus Latescibacterota bacterium. GTDB lineage: Bacteria > Latescibacterota > UBA2968 > UBA8231 > UBA8231 > SICG01. The sequence continues at coordinate 463 of JACPJE010000125.1, read as the reverse complement.
GAAAAGTGCGCGTCATCACGGTTTATGAAGACCATCCTCGCAGGTGAGAAGGAGGGTTTATGACATCTAAGTTCTGGGAAGGCGAATGCTGCGAATATTGCGGTGGCCCTATTGCCGAAAAGCGCGTCAACCTTTCCCGCAAGATTAAAAACAAGTACGTGCTTATTGAGAGAGTCCCTGCAGGAGTTTGCACTGAGTGCGGCACCCGCTATTACACTGCTAATGTCTTGAAGACTGTTGAGGAAACCGTCCGAGGTCGTCGCAAAGCCAAACGCGAGATGGTGGTGCCAGTATACTCGTTGTGAGTGCGGCACCAACGCTACGGGATCGACATCGCCAAACATCTGCTCCTCACATATCGAATATGACCAACACCATAGTCTTCACCGCCCCCGAAAAGGCCGAACTCCTCGAACTCGCTCCCGACGGACGCCCCCTGGCTGCCGACGAGGTGGCCGGCCCC
>JACPJE010000124.1 GCA_016187725.1 Candidatus Latescibacterota bacterium | reverse complement strand
CTGTGGTTATCTGGGTTGCAGGTAGTCCTTGCCTATCGCCGGCCTGAGGACCGCGGGCACCTTCACCACCCCGTCCTTTTGCTGGTAGTTCTCGAGGATGGCGATGAGCATGCGGCCCATGGCGCAGCCGGTGTCGTTGACGGTGTGGCAGAAACGGGTGCCGCCCTGGGCGGCCTTGTAACGGATTTCGAGCCGGCGGGCCTGGTAGTCGGTGGTGTTGGTGTCGGTCATCACCTCCATGTACTCGCGCGAGCCGGGCATCCACACCTCCACGTCGCGCTGGCGGTGGCTGGCCAGGTACCCGGCATCGCCGGTGCATTTGTCGACGATGCGGTAGGGCAGTTCCAGCTGCTGCATCAGCCATTCGTTGATCCCGCCGAATTCCCCGTACATGGCCTCTGACTGCTCGGGGGTGCAGACAGAGTTCATCTCCAGCTTGTCGAACTGGTGCACCCGCTTGATGCCCTTGACGTCCTTGCCCCAGGAGCCGGCTTCGGAGCGGAAGCAGGGGGTGTAGGCAAAGAGGCGCAGGGGCAATTCCTCCTCGCGCAGGGTGCGGCCGGCAAAGCAACTGAAATTGGCCGGCTCGGAAGAGCCCACCAGGAAGAGCTGGGTCTGGTCCTCGACGTTGTCGCTCTGGATGGCGTAGACCTGGGCGCGGCCCTCGGGGAAATGGGAGGTGCCGTACAGGGCCGGCTCCCGCACCAAAAGCGGCGGGATGAGCATCTCATACCCGCGGCGCAGCATTTCGCCGATGAGCAGCTGGGATAGGGCGTGCTGCATCAGTGCCAGGTGACCGCGGATGTAGGTGAAGCGCGAACCCGAGACCTTGCCGGCCTGCTGGGTGTCGATGCCCAGGTGGGCCCCCAGGTCGGCGTGTACCTGGGGGGTGAAATCCCCGCTGTCGGCATGGCAGGGGAAGGGGGGCATCTGGGCGGCGCTATGGCCGAGCTGGCCGGCCTCCAGGTAGCCTTTGCCCGGGATCCAGGCCTTCTCCTCGACGTTGTCCTCCTCACCGCCGCCGCGGGGCATCTGCGGGTGGGGCCAGTTGGGCAGCCAGTCGAGGATGGATTGCCACTGGGTGCTGAGCTGGTCCATCTCCTGTTCGAGCTGGCGGCTCTGCTCGCGCAGTTCCTGGCCCTGCTGGCGGGCGGCCTCCGGATCGGTGCGACCCAGTCGGGAGAGTTCCTTCTTGGCGGCGTTGTGGCTGTCGATGCTGGTCTGCAACTGGCGCCGGCGCTCGTCGAGCTGGAGCCAGCAATCCAGGTCGGCCTTCTGGGGGTCCACCCGGCGCAGGCGGATGGCCTGGCGCATGGCTTCGGGGTCGGAGCGGAGGAGTTTGACGTCGATCATCCCATCTAGCCTTCCTTCCGTTTGTAGGCGATGGCATAGGCGCATTTGTGCGAGCCGGAGTTGTTGGGCTCGGAGCGGTGCCAGGTGTAGTTGGTGAAGAAGGCCGCGTCCCCCGGTTCCATGGTCAGGAGCGCCTCCCCGGAGAAGTCCACGGCCGTGAGCGGGATGCGCCAGCGGGTGAAGGCCTGGCCGCTCTTGGCGCTGTGGAAGGTGGGGGTGTCGTAGTACGCCTCGTGCGGGGTGAGGTTCCAGCCCTGGTGGCTGCCCGGCATGATGGCCAGGGCGCTGGCCTCGGCGCCCACCTGGTCCAGGGCGATCCAGGCGTTGCAGCCCCGTTCGGGGGCGATCTTCCAGTAATAGGAGTCCTGGTGGTAGAAGGACTGGCCGCTGATCTGGGGTCCCTTGATAAGGGCCTGGTCGGTGAAGAGTTCGACTGGTCCCCCCAGCAGCTGGGCCATGGCCTGCTCCAGGCGGGGATGCTCGGCGATGTCGCGGAAGACCTGTTCGCAGCGGGCGGGGCGCTGTACCCCGACCGGCACGTGCCCGCCCCTGCTGTTGCGGAAGCGGGCCGGATCGAGGACCTGGAAATGGTCTGGAGGCCAGCTGTGCCCGCCTTCGAGCAGATCCATCAGGCGCATGCGGATCCTGAGCAAGTCGGCCCTGGGAATCAGGCCCCGGGCCACGGTGTAGCCCTGCTCGCGGTACTGGCGGACATCGATTTCCATCACGGACCTTTCTGCGCTGGCTGGTAGGCGGTGCACTCGACCTCGATCAGCAACCCGGGCCAGAGGCCGGATTGCTGGGTGATGCGGGTCGGTTTGGGTTCCCACTCGAAGGTGCTCATCGGGCCACGCTGCTAGGCCCGCAGGGCCGCCAGCAGGGCTTTGACGTACCCCACCGCGTAGGCCGAGCCGATCTTCTGGTGGCGGTCGTCATTGGCGTAGTCGGGCAGGTGGTCGATCTGCAGCCCGCCGTCGAAGCCCACCTCCTGCAGAGTTGACAAGATTTTGAACATGTTCATGTCGCCGTCGTCGAGGGCCACCTCCTCGTACCCGCCCGCCGAGGACAGGGTGCCGCGCACGTTGCGGAAGTGGGTGTGAAAGATCTTGCCCATGCGGCCGAAGCGGCGGATCTCCTCGAAGATATGGGTGCCCGATTCGTAGCGGGTGCCAATACAATAAAGCAGCCCGTTGTGGTCGCTGGGCACCTCGTCGAGCAAGCCGAACCATTTGCGGGGAGCCACGTCGGTGTTGGGCAGGGGCGGGTCGGAGGGATGGGTGATGAGCCGGACCCCGACCTGTTCGCCCACCGCCACCAGGCGCTTGTAGAGTACCACGCAACGCTTCCAGTGGTCCTCCATGGGCACCGGGTCCACATAGGGTTTGCTGAGTTCGGCCTGGCGCATCTTCCCCAGGTCGAAGGCGTGCATGGTGTATCCGCCCCGGTGGGCGTGGGGGTATCCGCCGGCGTGGTACCCGGGATTGTCTAGATGGACCGGCATGGACATGAAGGGGATGCCCACCTGGCCGAAGGCGCGCAGGGTCTTTTCCATCCAGTCGGCCTCCTGCTCGCCGCCGGGCTGGCCCATCAGGTACTTGCGGGGGGTGATGGGGGCCACCCGGTACGCGCGCAGGCCGTGGGCGGCCAGCTTGGCGACCAGCCGGCGCAGGCCCTCCAGGTCTGGGTAGCCCTGCTCCTTGACGCCGGGCAGGTTGAAGGGGTCGTGGATGTCGAGGCCATCGGCGCCGATCTGCTGGGCAAAGAGCAGGTACTCGTCGGACAGGTCTCGCTCGCGCATCAGGACTTTCATGGGGGCAGGCTCCGGATTGGGTTCTGCCGTCAAAGTCTAGGCGAAATGGTGCACCGGCGCAACACGCAGGCGTTGGGTGCGCTGGAAGGGTCAGGCCTAGGGACACCGGCGCATTATGCGAGCCAGGCTCCTATCTTTCTACAAAACGCTCCGCCAGGCTGCCCGGCTGCATCAGGGCGTAGACCACGGCGTTGATCAGGAGCGGCGATTGCTGCAAACCCGAATGCAGAAGTGCAGGAGATGAAGATGATTTCCAGCCGATCGGGGGGAATGAATCCGGGGTATGCCGAAGTAGTGGATCTCATAGTTCCTTCCACGAGTACACCCCTACCTCGCGGCGCTTGTAGGAATCTTCGCCCGCATAGACCAGGGCTGCGGGCCCCTGTGGCTGCGCGGCCAGTTTCCGCCAGTAGTCGAGTCCGGCGAAGAAGTCCGGGTTGATGGTCTCTCCGGATTTGATCTCCACGGGGATCAGCGCAGAGCCCTTTTCGACGAGCAGGTCCACCTCGTGTCCGCTTGAATCCCGCCAGAAGAACAGGCCGGGCTCCAGGCCCTGGTGGAGGAAGTTCTTGAAGAACTCGGAAACCACAAAGCTCTCGAAGATGGCCCCCCGGTGAGGGTGAAATCTCAGCTCCTCTGCCGATGGGATGCGCAACAGATAGCAGAGCAGGCCGGTGTCGAGGAAATACAGTTTGGGCGTCTTTACCAGGCGTTTGTTGAAGTTCTGGAAATGAGGGCGCAATAGGACCACGAGAAAGCTGGCCTCCAGGATGGAGAGCCAGCGCCTGGCCGTGGTGTGGCTCACCCCGCAGTCCACGGCCAGGGAGGAGAGATTCAATAGCTGGCCGCTGCGCCCGGCGCAGAGGCGGACAAAGCGGCTGAAAGCCTCCAGATCGCCTACATTGCCCAGGTCGCGCACATCCCGCTCCAGATAGGTCTGGTGGTAGTTCCTCAGCCAATCTTGAGGGTCCAGGTTCTTGTCGTAGATCCTGGGATAGAACCCCCGGAAGAGGAGGTCAAAGAGCGGTTCTGTTGTTTTTTGCGCCTGTTTTGGCATCTTGCTCCCCAGATCCTCCAAGGGGAAGGGAAGGCGTTCCTGCAATTCGTGCAGGGCCAGGGGCAGCAAGTGAAGGATCGCACAACGGCCGGCCAGGGTCTGGCTGATATTGCGCAGGAGCAGGAAGTTCTGGGAGCCGGTGAGGATGAATTGCCCCGGTGCATCGCGTTCATCCACCAGCGGCTGGATGTAGGAGAACAGCTCAGGGGTGCGTTGGACTTCATCCAGGATCACCGGGCGATGGAACTGGGCCAGAAAACCTTTGGGGTCTTCCAGGGCGAAGGCGCGTTGCTCGGGGTGTTCCAGGGAGATGTAGTCGTACTCCGAGAAGACGGCCCGGACCAGGGTGGTCTTGCCCGACTGGCGCGGGCCGGTCAGCGAGACCACCGGGTACTGGCTGGCGGCGAGGCACAGTTTTTTCGCCAGCGTGCGCGGGAGCATGGAGGGCTCCTGTCTTGCAGATTGAATATGTCATGTTCAATCTGCAAGAATCGGATCGCCCTGTCAATAGCCCCTCAGAGCGCCGTCCACCCCCCATCCACCATCAGGGTTGTCCCGGTGATGTAGGCCGAGGCGTCTGAGGCCAGAAAGACCACCGCCCCCTTGAGGTCCTCGTTGTCCAGCATCCGGCCGATGGGACAGCGTTTGAGGTAGTTGCGCAGGAAGGGCTCGGGCTGATGGTTGAGGTACCCGCCCGGACACAGGCAGTTGGCCCGCACGCCCTGCTTGCCGAAGTAGTTGGCCAGGTACCGGGTGAAGTTGATCATGCCGGCCTTGACGAAGGTGTAGTCGGGGGGCTGCTTCATGCCAGTGCCCTCGTACAGGGAAGGATCATTGGCGACGACCCCATAAATGCTGGAGACGTTGATGATGGAACCCCGGCCCCGGTTGGCCATGCCGGGCACAAAGGCCTTGCACATGGCAAAGAGCCCCACCATGTTGCCCTGGGCGCTGAGGTCCCAGTAATCGGGGGTCTGTTCATCGAAGCCTCCGCCCCTGGCCACCACCGCGCTGTTGACCAGCACGTCCAGCTGGCCAAAGCGCTCCAGCACCCGGGCCTGCAATTGGGCGATGGAGTCGAGGCTGGTGATATCCAGCTGCAGGGCATGGGCCTCGTGTCCCTGGCGGCGCAGCCTTTCGGCGAACTCCTCGTTGCGCTCCAGGGAGCGGGAGGCGCTGATCAGGGTGGCGCCGGCCTCGGCCAGGGCCTCGGAGATGCTGCTGCCAAAGAGGGGGCCGGCCCCGCCGGAGACCAGGGCGGTGCGGCCCTTGAGGGAGAATTTATCGAGGATGCCCATCGGTTTTCCTCCTGGTCAAAAGCGGGTGTGCTCCCATTGCGCAAAAGGGGCCATTACTTCAAGTTCGCCCGCCTCCTTCTCGATGAGGCGGCGGTGTTCGTCGCTGTAGGGGATGCCCAGTTCCGTATTTTCCCGCTCCCAGGCCCACTCCAGGCCCCCGGGCAGTTCGGCCCGCTCAGTGCCCGGCAGGGGATGGGTGGAACGGGCTTGCCCGATATAGCGATCCATCTCCCGCTTGAACTCCTCCACCTCCATGAAATGGGCCACACTGAAGGCGGCGAGAAAGGCGCCCTGGTTCGAGATCCAGCCTGCGGGGTGCTGCTGGAACTCGGGTTTCCAGATCCCGGCCAGCACCCCGCCCAGGGCCATGAACACCGCGCCTAGGCCCAGGCCCTTGAAGAAGGGGGCGGGGAACCGGGCGAAAAGTTCGGGGCTGTAGGAGAGCAGGCCGGCGCCCATGTCCAGCACCAGGGGCGGCTGGGCGCCGGCGGGCACGGCGATGCTCAGGGGGGAGACCGAGGCGGCGTGGAGTATCAGGTTTTCGGGGGCGAGGTCAAAGCGGTGGGCCGAGGTGGCCAGGCCGATGCAGTCGTGGGCCAGGGCCAGGCGCGAGTATTTGCCGGCTGAGCCGAAGTGGAAATGGTTGCAGGTGGTGACGGCACCCATTCCGTGCTCCTTGGCCTTAGCTACGGCCATCAGGGCGCCCCGGTGGCAGGGGAAGTGCCCCAGCCCCCCGTCCCCGTCCAGGACCGCAGTGGTAGGGGTTTCATCCCGCACCGCGACCTGGGGCCGGGGATTTACCTTGCCCTGGAGGAGGAGATGGAGATACTCGGGCAGTTGGCGGGTGCCGTGGCTGTACACGCAGCGCAGGTCGTTCTGCACCAGCAGGTCGGCCACCAGGGCGGCGTCGCTCTCGCCCATGCCGGCGCAGGAGAAGAGCGCGCCCACCAACTGGCGCATCGGCGCGGCCGGCACCCGGATGCCGCTGCGGGGCGGGTAATTGCGCAGTTGCAGTTTCATGGGCCGGGTGTTCAGCCCTCGGCCACTGGGTCTGAGAGCCGGCGGAGCCGGCGGTCCCAGTGGTATTTTCGGTCGCCGGTGAGCAGGGAGCGGGTGGCCTCTTCCTGTGCCTGGGCAAAATCTGGATGGGGATCATACCCGCGCCAGGCCTGGAACATGCTGGGGGTGTACCCGCCGATGATCAGCAGCCGGTCCCGGCCCGAGCGGATGATGCCCGAGGAGTGGATGAGGCTCTCGAAGAAGAGCAGGGTGGAGCCGGCCGGGGCCACCACCTGGTGGATCATGCGCGGATCGGCCATGGCTGCGTCGATGATGGCCTGGGCCTCGACGTCGAGCTTGTGGCTGCCGTCGATGACCGCGGTGCCCCCGTCGTCGGGTCCCAGGTCGGTGAGGTTGGTGAGGGTCTTGACAAAGGGGCAGTAGTACAGGCCGTTCTTCACATAGCTCATGCCCACGTCCATGCCCCGGTGGAAACCGTAGCGCTGCTTTTCCGGGGAGGTGGGGCGGCGGATGTGGGCGTCGGACTGCTCCAGGCGCACGTTGCCGCCGGTGATCTCCTCCACCATGCCCAGCAGCCGCGGGTGGGTCAGGTACTCGAAGAAGCAGGGGGCCAGGTGGGGCAGGTTGTCGACCCGGAAGAAGTCCTCGGCCGTGCTGGAAAAGTGGCAGTGGGTGTCAGGCAGGGCGCCGGTCTGGCGGTACACGCGCTCGATCTCGTAGAGTTTGTCGCACAGGCGGGCGACCTCGGAGGAGGTGAGCGCTTCTTCGATGACCACGTACCCGTGCACGTCCAGGTACAGGCGCTGGGCCGGGCTGAGGGCGGGGAAGGGTTTCTTTGGGTCGGACATCAGTACACTCTCCTTATATAGATAAGTTCAGACATTGCAGCGGGCCGGCAGTGAGGGCCAGCAGCACACCTCCGGGGCAGGGCCACAGCCCGGTGATTGGGTGTTCCAAGGATAAAGAGCCGGTGGGGTGCCCTTCCAGGTCGCAGCGCAGCAGACCCTTTTCGGTTTCCAGCACCAGGATCTGGCCGCTGCGCACCAGGCGGCGAATCCACAAAGACACCAGCACCCGCCAGCGCACCTGGCCCTGCCGGTCAAAGCAATAGAGGCCGCCGAATTCGGAGGCGGCCACCAGCCCCTCGTCGGTGCACCGCAGGCCCCGCACCTCGCCCACTAGGTTGTAGCGCCACACCTCGGTACCATCCTGGGGTTTGACTGCGTAGAGCCAGCCGTCCGCGGTGCCGTAGGCGATCTCCTGCACGCCGTCTCCATCCACATCCCACAGGCATAACTGGGTGAGACAGATGCCCCGCCGTGGGGTGGTGGCATTGCCCTCGGAACCCACCTGCTCCAGCGTAGACCAGCGGAAGGAGCCGTCGAAATTGTGCACGGTCAGCGGGGTGGAGTAGACATTGCCGGCCATTACCTCGGCCCGACTGTCCCCGTCCACGTCGGCAACGGCCAGGACGGTGATGGGGTGGTAGCGGAACCAGTTGGCCCACTGAGGGGTGCCGTCGGCGGCGAAGACATTGACGTACCAGCCGGCGGTGCCGGCTAGCACGTTCTGCTGTCCCGTGCCTTCCAGATCGGCCAGGGCCAGGGCGGTGACTGCGGCGGGCCGACCCGACATGTTCTGGAGGGGGCGCCGCCAGCGCTCCTGCCCGGCTTTCAACAAGACGAGCTGCGAGTCGGCGGTGCCGGCGATCAGTTCGGCCTCGTGGTCGCCGTCCACGTCGGCCAGGAGCAGGCAGGTGGCTGGGGCACCCAGTTCCGCCTGCCACTGCAGGGCACCGGACTCGAGCGCCAGCCCCAGGAGTCTGCCCTCGGCCGTGCCCACTGCGAGTTGATCGCCCTGCACCGCCGCGGTGCTTGCAGCGATGGCGTGTTCCCAGCGCGGGCGGAACCCGCCGGCAGGGTGGGTCGTGAGCGGGACCGGCGGGACTGCCGCGAGGGGCGCGGTCTGCTGCAGGGCCTGGAGCAGGTGCCGGCCCACCGGAGAGCGGGGGTCGAGGGTGCGGAAGGCGCCCTGGAAGGCTTCGGCGTAGACCCGGCCCTCGGCCCGCACCTCGACGCGATCGGCCCCCTGGATGCTGAGGGTATCCCCGTCCAGCGACAGGGCGAAGATCCCGCCGCTGATCTCCACCTGGCCCAGACGCGCTGGTCCGGCGCCGAGCAGGGTGAGGGTCTGGCCGTCCCGCACCCGCAGCGCCAGCGGGCCCACCCGCTCGACCTGCACCTCTGCATGGGGGGTGAGGAGGTTGAGGAAGGCCAGGTCCTGCCCCGGCTGCAGGGCTGCGTGTTGGGTCTGGTGCAATACCTGGATCACAGGGTCAGCATAGGGGTAATTCCGCCACAACCCGCCCTCGTGGGCATCGGGCACTACTTCCTGCCTGCCCCCGTTGGGGTGGTGGAGGAAGAAATCCTCACCCTGCTGGTGCAGGCGGATGCGCTCCTCCTGGGGCTCCACCTGGCCCACCAGGCGCCACAGGCAGCGGCAATCGTACTGGCCGGCCACCTGGCAGCGCAGTTGGTCGATCACCAGCATATAGCGGCCCTTGCGCCAGCAGATGGCCCTGCGCCAGTCCACCCCGTTGTACTGGGCGGCCTCTGTTTGGACCAGCCCAAAGAGCGGGCCTTCGCTTTGGCAGTTAAGGGTGGCCAGGGGCGGGATCACCAAGCCCTCGCCAGGGGAGGTGTACACCCCGGACCCGTCGCGGCAGACCACCACCGAGTTGTGGTACTTGGGGGCGGCGCGGATGTAGTCCCCATCGGCCAGCCAGGCGCGGTTCTTCCAGGTCAGGCGCAGGATGGCGTTGGTGTCCTCGTGTCCGTGGCAGAAGGTGCCCAGCCCTTCGAGGAGCAGGTACTCGTCCCGGGGGTCGAAGCTGGACCGCAGAGAGAGCTTGTCGAAGTAGGAGCAGCCCGGGATGGGATGGTGGGCTGGCGGCACCCGGCGGGCCACGGCGCG
>JACPJE010000123.1 GCA_016187725.1 Candidatus Latescibacterota bacterium | reverse complement strand
TGACTGGAGCTTGTTCCAACTGGGCTTGAACTTGCGCGACTTCTTCCTCAACGTAGCCGACGAGGTACCCGTCGCTTTTCAACTCTTCCCCTTCGACGAGGAAGAATGTGTCCGGTAGCAAGGATCTAGACAACCCCGTCTCCAACCGCATCTACCAGCAGGTGGGCTACCAACTGCTGGCCGAGTTCACCGAGTCTGAGGTCCGGGGACGAAGGGGCGGTCCATATCGATCATGTGTTGGAGTACAGCAGAGATCCCGCATATATGGCGGATCTACTTCTCTATAAGTTGACGCTGTGCGCTCAAAAGGGAGTCAAGGAATCCGAACTAAGTGTCAGGGAGATCATCAGGAGACTGAGCACCTCTCCGGCACAGTTTTATCGCCTGCTTGACCAGACGAATTACCGGAAGTCCATGCGCCAGTTGTTGGCGCTGTTGCACATCCTCAACTACGAGGTCGATGTTGTGCTGAGAACTCAGAAGACGCCTGCTCCCAAAGCAGAGCCAAGGGCCTAGGAAGAAGCGACACTCTCATCGCGATCGGCCCAGGGGTTACCGCGACCGCCCATTGGCCGGCCCGGGGCCTGGCTCAGACGCCGCCGGCCGGCTCCGGCTCGAAGTCGCTGAACTTCGCCCTGGCAAAGGGCAGGTGGGTGGTGCCGCGCACCAGCAGGTGGTTGGCATTGCCCCCGCCCCACTCGGTGTACGCGCGCGCATTGGCGTAGTGACACACGTAGCAGCGCCGGAAGCGGTCGCGGCTGCGGTTCTGGCGCGAGCGGTGCAGCAGGTGGCCGTGGAAGAAGACCACGTCGCCGGCCTTGGCCTCGGCCAGCACCTCCCCGCTCTGGTCCACGCCCTGCACCTCGGTGAGGCCGGCCTGGAAGTCGCTGGTGTTTTCGGGTTGGCCCACTTCCTGGGAGATGACATCGTATTGGGAGCCGGGGACAAAACCCATGCAGCCGTTCTCGTCGTCGCAGTCGTCGATGGCCATCCAGGCCCCGCACAGGGTGTCGGGAAAGGTCTTGATGTAGTAGGAATCCTGGTGGAAGGCCTGGCCGGGCTTGCCGGGGGGCTTGAGGAAGAGCATGGACTGCATGGCCATCACGTCGGGGCCGATCAGGGCTTCGAGCACGTCGAGGATGCGGGGATGGAGGAGGTAACGCTCGTGGAGCGCGAGGTGCCGGTGGAACTGGATGAAGCGGAAATACTTGTCCTCCATGTCCGCGGGGGTGGTGCCCTGGTTGCGCGGGTTGAGGCCTTTGATCTTGTTGAGGTCCACCTTGTCGAGGGCCAGGTTCATGGAGTGCTGGTCGAGTTCGCCGAGTTCCTCGGGGGTGAGCAGGCCCTCGACCTTGAGGTAGCCGTTGCGGCCGTAGAAGTGCCGCTGCTCGCGGCTGAGGCGGTACTTCTCGCGTTGGAGAGTATCCATAAGAAACCCTCGTAATTGGAGTTTTACCAGTTATCCTATCGCTGTTGGCAGTATCTGCTCAACCTGCGCAGGAGTCGGATGGGTAACTTGTGGTTCAGCCTGCCTTTTGTTCTGTTCTATGTTTGACACGTCAGATGGTTTTGTCGGGGGCTCATGGCGCACGGGAGACACGGTAACCTCAGGTTCATCTTCTAGCAAAAATTGGGCCGTGGAGCTTGAAACCCTGTGGACACTTTCCCAGGAGATAGTATGGTCTCTCTTCACAGCGAGGAATGCAGCCTTGGAGAGCTTAGGGACGGTCGAATCCAGTTTATGGACCGATTCACCGAGCTTTTTCGTAGCCCGAGAAATTTCCGGAGCTTCTGCAATTGCCGGCACCGACAGCGCCTCCCTTCTTACTGGCATCTGGCCGATCTGCCGGCTACAGCGCGCACAGGCTCTGCAGCCACCCATTGAACCCGGGCGGCAGGTGGGCCGTCTTTTGAGAGGGAAGTTCGGCGAAGCGGCATTCGACCTCAACCGCATCCTTGAGGCTGGCAAAGGCTTTCTCGCCGGTGAACAGCTCGTAAAAGACCACCCCGGCTGCGTACACGTCCGCTGCTGGTCCAGCGTCATGTGGCTCAAAGAAGATCTCCGGAGCCAGATAGGCGTCGTCCTCGGTCTTCCCATAGATCTATCCGGCAGGTACGGATCTGCCTCGTAAACCCGCAGGCTCACCCGGCCTGCCGCAGGTCCGGCAAAGCGATTGTACGCGCGGTATTCCGTGTAAAATGCCGTCCCGCCCAGCCGCTCTTCGATCTGCCAATCCCCGTACAGCTCGCGGCTTGCGGGCGGCCTGGCCCCGCCCTGCAAGGTCTGGAGGATGCGTCCCTGCAAAGGGCGGAGCTCCGGAGCAGGCTGGAATTGCTCGGGCAGCCGGCTTGGGTCCTGGAAGAAGGCCACGCTCCTGGACAAGGAGACTACCGCCGGGCTGTCCACATTGGCAGGGTCATTCAAAAAGGCATCCGGGGCCGTGAGCAGAACGACGGCATCCACGTAGACCCGCTTCATCTCCAGCCGTTCCGGGCTGCCGACCAGCAGAGCCTTGGTGACTCTGGCGTGCTGCCGCAGTTTGGCCAGGGGAGAGGCGAAAGGAGGCCGGCCTTCGGGGAACCACTTGCCGGCGTGGACGTGGATCTCGCCGACCGTGGACTTCACGTCCACCAGGTACACCGCATGCGGGGCGAGCAGGGCCAGGTCGATCTCAAAGGTCTGGTTGCCGACGCGCAGTTCAAAGTTGTGGAACAGCGTAAACGAATCCGGAAGGCGGTCGCGCAGATGGGCGATCACCTCCCGTTCCGCATCATTGGCCGGCTGGCCTATGGCGATGACCTTGGCCATACAACCGTCACATGCTCTCGATTGTCTGTTCCAAAGAAAGAATAGCCATGTCTTCTGCCTGCCTTGCCTGCTCTATCAGATCGTGAGCAGCAATGACCGGTTCTGCGAAATCCTTGCGAACCCTTTCCTCCTTGGGCCAGGGTACTAAAATGTGGAACATTTGGGGGTCCCACACTCGCGGGATCGCATGGCCAGCGGACTCTCGCTGTATTGACACTCTCCCGTGAGGGGTTCTGAAGTATGCGTAAAGAAATGCACCATCCTCTTCTGTGTGGGGCACTATTCTGTACAAATCGTCTGCGCAAAATAGGCCCTCAAGCCAACCTCGCACATAAAGGGGCCGCCCAAATAAGCCATATATACTACCTGCAGCCTGGAAGATTACCCAGCCACGGTGAAGGACGAATTCATCGTAGCCCTTCATCGTAAGACTTACATAGCGGGGATCGTTGCTGCGGAGGCAGTATGCGTCAATCCCACTGACAAATTGTGTGCCAAAGTCGGGATCATCGACCCAAAGCCGTTTGAACATTGGAGGTTTGAAAAGCCGTGTAGTGACCTCCTTAAGGGCGGTGTAACCCACATGGCATTCCCGGACAAGACGTTCAACTTCGTAAGCGGAAGCCGAGTGGTAGTGCGCATCGAGCCGAAGATCCAACTCGCTGTGAGGAATGCTTGTCCAACCTACTTCTGAGACTGTTTTTTTTTTGAGGGGGGGGAATTTCAGATAGGTGAGCAGTCTTTCGCTGTTCTCATTGAGTTTTTTAGAAGCCTCCGTTCTCAGCGCCGCCGCTCTTTCCACTAGCGCATGGATTTCCAGCTCGGTCTGCTCATCAAGGCGAGGAACGGGGATGCCGGTGAGATGTTCGGGTTCGATCTCCTGAATGATGGAGCCGTAAGTGCCGGACACGACCAAGGGGACACCGAACTTGCTACTCAGGAAGGCGTAGAGGTAGCCAGGGGGAATTTTGCCGGGATCAGGGACAACCTTCATAATATGTTGAGAAGACCACATGCCCTCCATTTCCGGGCGCGCATATACCGTCTTGCCAATAGTCCCGGAACAGGAAATGAGCGTCATGCCCCGTTTGATCTCAAGGTACTCAAGCTTGTCCGAAAGTGCCTGCTTCCTGCTCAGAAGTGGTAAGCCGGATAGGTCAGCATACAGCATTGAAGCACTACCCAGGAATGGAACACCATACTCTAGCGATTCAACATAGTGTCGGGCAAACTGCGGTCCATTGTAGATTCCCCCAGCATGCCCTTTTGTAAGGCTCTGGAGTCTATCCTTCCTAAGCGCCAGCCCCTCCAGAATAATCTTGGTCTCCAGCGCGCCGGCCAGGTAGGGCTGGCAGTCGAGCCGGTACCCGTACCCCTCCCACCACGAACTGCGGATGGTCTTGATCCTGGCAGTCATGGTTCCTCCGCCGGGAACCAGCGCCGGTCGGGAGGCCATCCACTGTGCTCCATGTTCAGCGAGATATCCGCCTCGATCTGCGCCGGTCCCGGCGTTCCCTCCCATGCATTGTCGAGGATGATTATCGCGTGGCGGTGGGTAGTCCTTTTGGTTTTGAGCAACTCATGCGCCCGCCTCCAGATTCCTGGGTCTCTTCCCGAGGTGTCTCTGAGCAGGTCCATTCCTGGTGAAAACTGAAAACTACCACTTTCTGGCTCTTCGTGCACGATGAGTTGCCGGGTTTCAGATAGATAAGGCAAGATCGTCGCTGCCAGGATAGCGAGGGTTCCGTCCGAGAGGTCAGACGCCGGCACTTGGCGGTCGTTATCATAGATCACCCGCAGGTAGCCGTGCTTGTCGTCTTCGCGAACAACCGCCTCCACGTTGCGAACCTCTGGCAAGGCCAGCCGCACCATGCGTATCCACCGCTCAAAGGATCTCAGGTCCTTCTCACTGAGTTGCTGGACCAACCACGGGAGAGAGGAACCGTTAGGCTCTAACTCTGGTTTAGAGACTGGAGGTTGGGCGCGTCGCAGTATTGCCAAATCCGGCTGGTATGGACAGGCGCTCGTCATCAGCAGGTCGCGCAGAGAGAGCGAAGCCCCAAACATCGAGGCATCTGAAAAGAGATTGGCAAAGGCCGGCTCCGTGGGCTGGAATTTGAAGGTCGGCAGGGGTTTCCTCTCCATTTCTGGGGTAAAGACGACCGGATCTCCATACCGCCGCTCGATGACGGGAATAATGGAGAATGCTTGTGAAAGATACCGGCGCCCCCCTTCGGCGACGATGGTGCCTGTGCGACGAGGAGTACTCTTGTCGTCTCTTGGCAAAAGCACCACACTCTCTTCTTTAATCTGCAACGCCTCGTTGAACAGTTCAAAGACAAGCTCGTACCGCACGGTAGAAGGCCAGTGCTCCGGTTTCTTCCCATATCGTTCAGCGGTCTTGGGTGGCCAGGCTGTTCGTGTTTTCTCGACAAGTTGAGAGATGATCTGCGGAGGGATTGCGGCCTCCACTGCCAGGGAAAAGGAATCGCCTAAGCGGTTGAATAATAGGTCTCGCGCAAGATCAGTCCGCGGCCGCACATGGGTTTCCGTCACCCCTTGAAGCGCACTCTCAATACTGCGCGACTTCAGCATTTCACCCAACAATATGGGTATATCGAGCAAGGTGGTCTTACCCGCCCCATTTGGGCCGACGAGCACCTGAAATGGGCGCATACGAACATTCAGGCTCCTGAAGCAGCGATACCGGTACGCTTCGATACGGGTAATCATGACCCGGGCTCCGGGTTGTTCTTGCGGAATTCTTTGTAAGCCTCGCCAATGGATGGGAAGTCGTCGTCGATGATCGGCACCTTGCGCTTGAGGAGGCGCTTCTCAATTCGGTTGCCGAACCGGCGAGACTCTGGAACGTCAATTTCTTCTAGAACTTCTGTGCCATCAGGGTTGCGCTTGTAGAGCGTGTTCCCGCGGCGATCCACGCCGGCTTTCTCCGCCACCGCCATGAAGACCTGATAGTCGATCTTTTGACCCAAATCTTCGGCATTGATCTCGTTCTGGGTTTTCTTCTTCAGGAACACCAGGCTCGTAAGAATTCCTACATTTGCCTCGACAATGAAGGCCTCGACCGGGACCTCCACTACTGCCAAGACCCAGCAGCGCCGCAGAATCCAGCGGCGGATGTACTCGTCGCCCGGATTGCCGAGGATGCCATTGGGCAGCACGATCCCCATACGCCCCCCCTCGCGGAGCCAGGCGATGGAACGCTCGATAAAGAGCACCTCAGGGGCCACACTGCTCAGATATCCCACCTCGGGGATAAAGGAATCATCAGCGCCGCGTTTTCTCCTTTGGGCAAGCTCGAATCCCCCCAGCAACACCGGGTCAGTGATCGGGATCTCCGAGCCAAAGGGCGGATTGGTCATGAGGACGTCAATCGAACCGAGCTTGATCTTCTTGTTAGCCGGTTCATTGCCCGGCAAATGGCTGTTGGGAAAGGCCAGGGAATCCATGTGGAAGATGTTCCCCTCGGCATTGGCCGCCATCATCAGATTCATGGTGCTCGCCCTGACGAGAAAAGGGTCGAAGTCAGCGCCATAGAGATATCTGGAGGTATAGTCAGCGAGCCTGTCCCGGATCTCTTCTGTTGTGCCGTTGTTGCTCGGACTGTCTGCTTCGCCCTTAAACCGCTTGAGCTGGTGATCGATCGTCGCCACTAGAAAACCACCGGTACCACACGCAGGGTCAAACACCCGCTCGTGCGGCTTGGGATCCAGCATTTGCACCATGAGCTTGATGGCCCGTCGAGGCGTGAAGTACTGGCCGCGATCCCCTCTGAGGTTAGCTCCCACAATTTCCTGATAGGCAGCACCCTTGGCATCCACCTCGGTGCGCGTCAGGTCGTACTTGGCCAGTTCCGCCACCATGAAGGCCAGCGCCCGGTTGGAGAGGGTGATCTCCTCATTCCCTTTGAATAGGCTTTTGCCGTATTCCTTCTTAGAACTTTGAGACAAAACCCTGGAGCCATTTTTTCAACCTCTTGTTATTTCAAGCGATATGGCAATTTGCCCCTGTATCTGTAGGGGTTTTGTCCCGTAGTCCTTAACTTGTC
The DNA here is from genome assembly GCA_016187725.1 of Candidatus Latescibacterota bacterium. Classification (GTDB taxonomy): domain Bacteria; phylum Latescibacterota; class UBA2968; order UBA8231; family UBA8231; genus SICG01. Next base: position 20,691 of record JACPJE010000123.1, on the reverse strand, counting down.
CGAAGAGGCGGTCAATGCGCTGGCGGATCTGAATCCGGCCTTGTTCGTCAAAGGGTTCCTGGAGATAGGCGAAGAATAGGCGGTTGCCATTCTTGTTGCGCCGCTCGTCGTGCACCTTGCAGAAGATCAGGTACAGAAACTGCCAGAACGCCGCATCCTTGGGCATCCCCTCGTTGCCGTGGATGAAATTGTGGCACCGGCGGAAGGCACTTCGGAGCGTTTCTTCACTCGCTTTGCGCAGGTAGCTATCCGCATGGACATCTGGTGTACCCGCACTTATATCACCCAAAGGCCAGTCGCCCTGGGGCTCAAAACGATCCTCGAAGCGGGTCTTTACCTTTTTGATGAAGAATTGCTCAATGCCATTTGTCCACAGCCCCCATTCGCAACCATCCACCGCGGACATGATCTGCTCTAGCTCATCGAGGTCTTTGCTCGCCTGCTGGTGGTCGCGCAGCTTGATGACCATCTTCTTGCCGACGTTCGGCATAGGCCGGCAGATGACCACCCGCCGGAGGTTTTCTGGCATGTGGTCGGTATCCGGCTCGAAAATGGCCAGCTCCACCTGTTTCTTTTTTCGCCCCTCATAGGAGACGCGAAAATCGCGCTCCATGTCGTTCAGCGATATCTGGTACTCGTTGAACAGCGCGCGGATAACCTCCTGCCAGACCTGCTCTTTGGGGGTATCTTTTACCGGCTGCTGGGAGAGGTAGTCCAGCAACATCCCCTCTTCCAGGGTCGAAATGACCTCTGTTACCTTCTCAACCATTTTCTATCCTTTATTGGGCCCTTCAGCAAATCTCTAAGATTGGGACCATATAATACCTAGTCAAGAGAAATATTACCAGGCGCTTCTCTATTTGCTCGGCACCTCCACCACCCGGTAGGGTGTGCCGCAGGCGGCGAAGAGGCGTTCCAGGTCCTCGCAGGCGATGGCCAGGGTGGCGGTGTTGACCAGGGGGTGGCAGTGCAGGGCCGGGGCTTGCCAGAGCGGGGTGTCGATCACCACCTCCACAGTGTGATGCTGGTCGTTGACGATGCCCAGGACGGTTACGGCCCCCGGCTCCACGCCCAGGTATTTGCGCAGGCGCTCGGGGGAGGCCATGCCTAGTTTGCCAATCTTGAGGACCGCGGCCAGGGCCTTGAGATCCACCTGCTTCTCCCAGCCTACCACCACCAGAAAGTGCTGCCGGCCTTTGCTGTCGCGCAGGAAGAGGTTCTTGGTGTGGACCCCGGGCAGGGGGGGAACCAGGCGCTCGGCCTCCTCGCAGGTGTAGACCGGCGGGTGGTCCACCCGCACGTAGGGGATGTGGTGCTGGTCGAGAAAGCTGTAGATGTCGGTCATGGCATCCTTCCGGTTTTGGCGAAGACTCGCAGTTGGTCGATGGTGGCCGCCACCACCCGGGAGGCGCGGTTGCGGTTTTCGGGATGGTCCGCCACCCCGGCGATCCAGATGGCCAGGCCCAGGAGGCGGCCGGCCATAAGCGTGTCCAGATAACCCTCGTGGTCAGCAGGCAAGTTCCGCACCTGGCGGTAGCCCCGCAGCAGGGCCTGGCGCAGCGCGGCATAGGCGGGCCGGCCGCGCAACTCCGACAAGATCACGGCCAGGTCGTAGGCAAAGCAGCCCCAGCCGCATTCGTCGAAGTCGATGGCTCCCACCTTGTCCCGCTGGAAGAGCAGGTTGCCCGGGTGCAGGTCGGCGTGGATGAGCCCCCAGGCCTCCGGGCCGCTGCCCAGGGCGGCGAAGGCCCGTGCCAGGCGGGTGCGCAGCGCGGCGATCACCCGGGCCTCTCCGGGTTTCAGATGGGCCTCAATCCCCTCCCGGGCTATGCCCGGATCTCCTCCCAACAGGGTGTGCAGGTCCCAGTGTTTGCGCGCAAAGCCGGGCGGAGGGGCGAAGGGCGTGCCGTGGAGTCGGGCGGCGAAGAGGCCCACGGCTTCGAGCTGGGCAGGCCCCAGGCGGCGGTCGAGGAAGCGCCCGGGCAGCCAGGCGAAGAGGGCGCAGTCCCGCGCCTCGGGCACTCCGGTGGCACTGGCTTTGACCACCATCCTGCCGTCTGAGGCCGACACCGGCTCGGGCACGCGCAGGCCGGCGTCAGCCAGGGCCTGCAGCCACTGCAGTTCGGAATGGATGGCGGCCTCATCCTGAAAGCCGGGCCGGTTGAGGCGCAACACCAGGCGGCGTTTGCCGGCCCGCACCGCAAAGGTGGTGTTGTTCCAGTGCTTGAGGGGCCGCAGCCGCGCCCCTGCCAATCCGTACGCCTCCAGAGCCTTGAGGGCCAGGGAACGCAGCCGGCGCACCTGGCCGGGGCCGGAGAGCTGGGCAAATGGCCTCATGCGGGAGAGGAGTCGCCCAGGAGCAGATGGGGGTTGAGCTGCACCAGTTCGGCCAGCAGGCGCGGGAACTCGATGTCCAGGGAGGTCTGCAGTTGCCCGGCCCGCTCCTGCAGGGTCAGCAGGGAAGGGGGCGGCAGGCCCAGGCCCAGGGCCACGCAGTTGCGCTTGCCGGCCACCGGCAGGTAGAGGGCCTGGTGGTCGAAGTGGAGGCGCAGGTGGCGCATGATCCGCTTGAGGTCGTCCTCGCGGCTGCCAGCCCACAGATTGATGGCCAGCACCCCGCCCGGGCCCATTTGAGCCCGGCACTGGGCGAAGAAGTCGGGCCGGCTCACCAGCGGGGCCATGCCCTGGGGGTCGTGCAGATCCACCAGCACCAGGTCGTGCGGCGCTGCCCGGCGGCAGAGAAAGGCGGCCGCGTCGGCCAGAAAGAGCTGCAGGCGGGGATCTTCGGGCAGGTGGAAAAAGGCGCGGGCCACCTCGATGACCAGGGCGCGCCTCTCCACCGCCGCCACCTGGCACTGCGGGAAAGCGTGCAGCAGGAAGCGGGCCAGGGCACCCCCGCCCAGGCCCAGGATCAGGGCCCTGCGCGGCGGATCAGCAAAGAGCAGGGCGCTCATCAGGCACTGGGTGTAGCTGAGGGCCAGGGCGTGGGGATCGCGCAGGAACATGGTGGTCTGCCGCGCCCGGGTGCCGAAGTGCAGGGAGCGGACCGCGGGCTCGTCCACCACCTCGATCACCCCTTCCTCGTCGCTGCAGGTATAGATCAACTGGCCGGTGTAGTGGGCCATGGCAGGATTCTAGGCGGAATGGCCCCAGCGGGTGGCGAGGAAGGCGTCGAGGAAGATCTGGCTCAGGTGGGAGGTGATGCAGGGGATGGCGATCAGCCCTTTGGTCTCGGCCGGCACCGGCAGAAAGGCCAGCACGGTCATGGCCACCGGCAGGGTCTTCTGGCTGGCCAGGATCACCACGGCCTTGCGCGCCTCAAGGGGCAGGCGCAAAAGCCGGCTGGCCCCGTCGTTGAGGGCCAGGTAGAGCAAGTGGATCAGCACCCCGGAGAGCACCACCAGGACCAGGCTGGAGACCAGCAGCTGGCTCAGTCTTTCGGCGGACTGGCTGAATTTCATCCAGGGGATGGAGATCAGCGCCAGGTTGCTGGTCATGGTGATTCGCGTCCGGTTGCGCCCGATCCACTCCCCGAGAAACTGCTGCAGGAGCCGGCCCAGGGCCAGGGGCAGCAGGATGGACAGGCACAGGTCCAGCAACAGTTCGCCCCCCGACAGCTCGACCTTGCCGGTGGCCTCGAGCAGCCGCTCCAGCACAAAGGGCACGGTGAAGACGCCCAGGGTGTTGGTCAACACGGTCAGCAGCAGGGCCAGGGCCATGTTGCCGCGCGCCTGGATGGTCAGGGCGATCCCCGAGGAGAGGGTGGTGGGCATGCAGCAGAAAAGGGCCAGCCCCAGTTGGAACTCCGGGGCAATGGGGATCTGCAGGGCCAGGGCCGCGCCGATGAGCGGGGTGAAGAGCAGGATGGAAAAACTGCCCCAGGCCGTGGCCTTCCAGGCGCTGAGCGCGTTGCGGACCTCGCTGGTGCGCAGCAGCATCCCGGAGCAGATGAAGATGATGCTGACGGCCACGTACTGGGTGGGGAGTCCGGCCAGGTAGATGCCGGGCCAGGGGAAACGCAGGCCGACCAGCGCGACGCTTACCAGGCCGATGGGGAGGAAGTGTTTTTTCAGGAAGGCCGGCAGGCGATCCATTCACGCCCTGTCGCGGACCCCGTCGGGGATCGCGCCGGCAAAGACCTCTTCGGCGGCGATCACCGCCCCGTGCTCAAGGGTGTGGATGCGGAGGGCCTCCAGAAATACCCGGGCCGCCGGCTGCTCGGAGAAGAGAAAGCGCAGGAAATGGGTCAGGCGGCTGCGGGTCTCGGCGCTGACCAGGTGCTCCACCTTGCAGGCGTCGATCTCGGCGTCGTCTTCGTCCATGCCCAGGGCGTGGACCAGAAAGCGCTGGAAGGCCATCCGGGCGGCCTCGATCTCGGCGACTACCTTGGCGCCCTTGTCGCTCAGTTCGAGGAACTTGTTGTGGTCCTCGCGCACATAGCCGCGTTCCTTGAGGTGCTTCATCGCCGAGGACACGCTGCCCTTGGTGATCTTGAGGTGCTGGGCGATATCCGAGACCCGGGCGTAGCCGTGGCGGGTGCGCAGTTCGTGCACAGCCATCAGGTGGTGCGCCGCGCTGTGGGTCAGCTCGTTTTCCTCGTAGCTTTTCCAGACTTCCTGGAACATGGTCGGGCCTCCCCTGTAATAGACTGCTCAGGATTTTGCTGCTTGAGGTTCTTCCGTCTGGGGTTCCTCGGCCCGCGGCTCCTCTTGCGCGGACGCCGACCGGGGGTTGTTGCGCGGCTCGCTCATCGCGATCCTGAAGCCCTGGACCTCCCGGGTGATGTGCTCGCCAGTGCCCTCCCGGTGGGTGGTGCGCACGGCCGGGCGGTTTTCCTGGAAGCTGCCGCCGCGCACCGCGCGCTCCTGGCCGTTTTCGGGCCCCTTGGGATTGTTGTTGGGGCAGTTCTTGTAGTAGTTCTCGTCGTAGTAATCCTCACACCACTCGTACACGTTGCCGGCCATGTCCCACAACCCGTACGGGCTGCGGCCCATGGGGTACTCGTCTACCGGCAGGGTGCCGCCCATCATGTTGGTGCAGTTGCAGCGCTCGTCCATGAAGCGCGAGCCCCACGGGTAGAGGCGCTCGTCGGTGCCGCGGGCGGCTTTTTCCCATTCGGCCTCGGTGGGCAGGCGGGCGCCCAGCCATTCGGCGTAGGCCTTGGCGTCGTGCCAGGAGACGTTGGTCACCGGATGCCGCCCGGTGCCGGTGGGATAGGAGCCGCGCTGCCAGTGCATGGGCGCCTTGTACCCGGTGCAGTTGACGAACTCCCGGTATTCGAGGTTGGTCACCGGGAAGGGGCTGAGGTAGTAGGTGGGCAGATAGACCACATGCACGGGCCGCTCGTTGTTGGGGCTGTCCTCGGCCCGCGAACCCATGGGAAAGGGGCCGGCCTTGATCTCGATCATGCGCCGGACATTGGCCTGGGGCAGCAGGTCCTTGCGGCGGTCCTCAAGCTCGTCCCATTCCCCCTCCAGGGCTTCGAGCTTGCCCCGCAGGGTGGCGGCGTCCTCCCGCATCTTGCCCAGCCGCTGCTCCATGTCCACCCGGCGTTTCTCCTGGGCGTCGATCTGCTCCATGAGTTTCTTGGCCGGCTTGTTGAATTCGAGCAGCAGGATGACGAAGTAGAGGCTGAAGGCACAAGTCAGCACCCACCACAACCAGCTGTCCATCAGCGCGCTCCCCGGGGGTATCTAGCCCAACCGCTCCAGCAACTCGGCGCAGCGATTGGCGTAACCCCACTCGTTGTCGTACCAGCCCAGCACCTTGACGAAGTTGCCGTCCACCACGTTGGTGGACAGGGCGTCGAAGACGCAGGAGGCCGGATTGCCGATGATGTCGGCCAGCACCAGCGGGTCCTCGGAGTACTCGAGATACCCCTTGAGCGAATTGTCCGCCGCATGCTTGAAGGCCTCGTTGATCTCTTCCCTGGTGGTCTTGCGGCCCAGCTCGGCGGTGAAATCGGTCAGCGAGCCATCCGGGGTGGGCACCCGGATGGAGAGGCCGTCGAGTTTGCCCTTCAGGTCGGGCAGCACCTTGCCCACTGCCACCGCCGCCCCGGTGGTGGTGGGGATCATGGACATGGCCGCCGCCCGCGCTCTGCGAAGATCTTTGTGCGGCAGGTCGAGGATGTTCTGGTCGTTGGTGTAGGAGTGGATGGTGTTCATCATCCCCTTGACGATGCCGAAGCGCTGGTGCAGCACCTTGACCATGGGGGCCAGGCAGTTGGTGGTGCAGGAGGCGTTGGAGACGATCAGGTGCTCGGGCTTGAGGGCCGCGTCGTTGACCCCCAGGACCACGGTGAAGTCCTCGCCCTTGGCCGGGGCCGAGATCAGCACCTTTTTGGCCCCGGCCTTGAGGTGGGTGGCGGCCTTGTCGCGCTCGGTGAAGCGGCCGGTGGATTCCACCACTACCTGGATGCCCAGCTCCTTCCAGGGCAATGCCGCCGGGTTCTTCTCGCTGACGATGCGTATGGCTTTGCCATCGATGATGAGCTGGTCCTTGCCGGCCTCGATCTGGCCGGTGAAGCGGCCGTGGATGGAATCATACTTGAACAGATGGGCCAGGGTGGCGGCATCGGTCAGGTCGTTGATGGCCCTGACCTCGACCTTGCCCCTGGTGAGCGCGGCGCGCAGCACCAGGCGGCCGATACGGCCGAACCCATTGATCGCTACAGGTATAGCTGCCATTCTACTCCTATGTCTGTGGGCTATTGGAGTGCTCCTCCAAGTATTATTATATACAACTTATTCATGAACGGGCAAGGGGTTATCCTGCCCCGCCCCACGAGAGGAGAGGATTTGTGACCCAACTCGAACTGGCCCTGAAGCACATCGGCGTGCACCTGCGCGCCTATACCGAAGAACTCAAAGAATGGGTGCGCATCCCCAGCATCAGCGCCGGCGCCCAAGAGGACAGTTCAGGGGCGCTGGACCCGGCCTACCCTGGAGATCAACCACCTCAGCGGCGGCAGCCCGCGCACCGTGATCCCGGCGTGCGCCGCGGCGGTGATCTCCTGCCGCCTGGTGCCCGACCAGGACCCGGAGCGCATCGGGGCCGCCCTCCAGCAGTACTTGCGCGCCCAGTTGCCGGCCGGGACCGAGGTGGAGTTCGGCAATGCCTATGCTTCGCCGGCCTACCACCTGGAGCCCGACCACCCGCTGGTGCCCCGCGCCCTGCAGGCCATCCGCACCGGTTTCGGCCTGGAGCCGCTGCTCACCCGCGAGGGAGGTTCCATCCCTATAGTGACCGAGTTGCACCGGCGCACCGGTGCCCCGGTGCTGCTGGTGGGTCTGGGCCAGATCACCGACAACTGGCACGGGCCGGACGAGCACTTCTGCCTGCGCGACTTCCACCGGGGCATGCGCACCAGCGCCGCGCTGCTCTGCGCGCTGGGGGAGGCGTAGGGGCGCATCGCATTCGCCTAGGCACATCGTGGGGCGCATGGCCATGCGCCCCTACCGTCTGGCATTTGTCGCCCTATCCATTGACCAGACAGATCAAAAAGGCATATCTTGCCCTGTCCATTTTGAGGAGAATACGCCGCGATGCTCAATACCCACCAGGTCGAACAGTTCCGCACCCTGGGGTACCTGGCCCTGCCCCGTTTCTTCGCCGCCCGCGAGGTGGCCGCCCTCCAGGCCGAGATAGCCCGCTTCAAGCGCGAGGGCCGGCTGCGCAACGTGGCCACCGAGGGGGACGGCAAGACCCACTCGGCCACCAAGGCCAACCTCCAGCTCATCCCGCTCTTCGACAAAAGCGATCTGCTCCGCGCCCTGCCCTTTGAAGCCAAGGTCACTCAGGCCGTGGGCCAGCTCATCGGCGAGCGCTTTGTCCTCCACCTGGACCAGATGTTCCTCAAGCCGGCCCGCCACGGCATGGGCACCTCCTGGCACCAGGACAACGCCTATTTCAAGATCGCCGACCCGCTCAAGGGCACGGCGATGTGGATCGCGGCCCACGACGCCACCCTGGCCAACGGCACCCTCTGCGTGGTCCCCGAAAGCTTCAAGGAGGAATATCCCCACAGCCGCGATCCCCACAGCGACCACCACATCCGCTGTTATCCCCCCGAGGAGCGGGCGGTGCCCGTCGAGCTGGAGGCGGGAGGGGTGGTCTTTTTCTGCTATGGCACGGCCCACAGCACTGGGGCCAACCATACCGACCGCGAGCGGGCCGGCATCGCCTTCCATTTTCTGCGCACCGACTATATCCCGGAGGAGGCGCGTTTCCTGCGCACCCACCTGAGCGGCCCCCAGGCCACGGGCGGGGCGCAGGAGTACGGGACGAAAGTGGCGGGAACGTGGGCGCAGGAAGTGGAGCGGGTGTTGGCGCAAGCATGAATGCCATGAGCGTCCGTGCGGCAGGAGGCGACCCACTCCGGTTTTTCCCCAGGCGCGTCCTGCCGCACCCCAACGTATGGGGTGCGGCGCCGTCCCTACGGGGCCGCTCGATGACCCGGCCCCCGCAACACCATCTATATGGTGTTGCGTCCACTCGCTCGCTCTGGCTCCGCTACCCCGCAGCCCCACCTCGCGGACTTCCCTTCCCAACCGCTCCCCGGGAAAAACCTCCGGGGTCATCCCCCTGCCGCTTTCACTGACGTGGAATGAGCCCGCCATGCCCAAATTCAGACCCCAAGATCTGCGCCAGTTAGGCTATAAGCTCTTCGAGAAGTGCGGCTGCTCCCCCGAGGATGCCCGCACGGTGACCGACCATCTGGTCGATTCGAGCCTGTACGGCCACGACTCGCACGGCACGATCCGCTTCTACGAGTACGTGCACCAGCTCCGCGAGGGCCGCTTCAACCCGAGGGGGATCCCGCAGATCGTCCAGGAAAAGGCCTGCACCGCCGTGGTGGACGGAGGCGGGGCCATGGGCCAGGTGGGGGGCACCTTTGCCGCGCAGTTGGCCCTGCGCAAGGCCCGCCAGCAGGGGGTGGGGGTGGTGGCCCTGCGCAACACCACCCACGTGGGCCGTATCGGCGCCTATCCGCTGATGGCCGCCCGCCAGGGCCTGCTGGGCCTGGCCTTTGTCAACGCCGGCAAGCTGGGCCGCCAGATCGCCCCGTACGGGGGCCTGGACGGCAAACTGAGCACCAACCCCATCGCCTTTGCCGCGCCGCGCCGCAATGCCGACCCGGTGATGGTGGACATGACCACCTCGGTGGTGGCCGAGGGCAAGGTCCGCGTGTACCAGAACCGGGGTCACCAACTGCCCGAGGGCTGGATCATCGACCACCAGGGCCGGCCGGCCACGGACCCGCGCGCCTTCACCGGCAACCCACCGGGGGCCATCCTGCCCCTGGGCGGCGTGGTGGGGTACAAGGGCTACTGCCTGAGTTTCATCGTCGAGATTCTGGGGGGAGCGCTCAGCGGAGAGGGCTGCGCTGCCGGCGAGCGGGTCATGCACAGCAACGGGGTGCTGCTGACGGTGTACGACCTGGAGCAGTTCACTGACCTGGAGAGTTATTACGACGAACTGGAAACCCTCATCCGCCACGTGCACACCAGCCGCATCGACCCGCAGGTGGGCGAGATCCTGGTGCCCGGAGAGCCCGAGTTCCGCAGCGCCCGCCGCCGTGAGGCCGAGGGCATCCCGGTCGACGACACCACCTGGTCGCGGATCTGCGAGGCGTCCCGCAGCATCGGGCTGGACCCCTCACCCTGGGAGGAGCGGCGGCTGGGCTAGCTGGGCGACGGCGAGCGGCCCATTCCGGTTTTTTCCAAGGCGCGGACTTGCCGCCCTGCTCGCTAGCGCTCCGCTCTCCCCTCCCCTCCTCTCGCGTCCTTCCCTCCCCGGCCTCTCCCCGGAAAAAACCTCCAGGGCCATCTCTCCGCCGCTAGGGCCGCTGCCCGATGCGGGCGCCGGTTTTGACGTGCACCTCCAGGCCCCGGGCGCTGTCGCACACCAGGTCTGCGTCGAATTTCACCCTACCCGGCTCGAAGAAGAGCACCAGCGTGGACCCGCCGAACTGGAAGTAGCCCTTCTCCTGGCCGCGGACTACCGGGCCGGGGGTGTAGGTCTGCACCATGCTGCCCACGGCAAAGGCCCCCACCTCCACGTACGCCACCCGCCCGAAGTGATCCGAGTCCAGGAAGGTGAAGACGCGCCGGTTGAGGGCGAAGATCCGGGGCACCCGTTCGAGGGCGATGGGGTTCACCGAGTGGTATTTGGCTCCCAGACAGCGGCTGGGCCCGGCCAAGCCGCTGTCCGGGAAGTGGAAGCGGTGGTAGTCGTAGGGGGCCAGGCGCACCACCAGGGCCGTGCCGCCGGCATAGGGGCGGGCTTCCTCCTCGGAGTCGAGGATCTGCGCCACCGATACACACGCCCCTTTCACCGGCAGGAGGGCGCCCTCTTCCAGGCGCGGGCAGACCAGCACCTTGCCGTCGGCAGGGGAGCACAGGGTCTCGGGCTCCCGGGCAAAGGGCCGCGCTGCCGGCTTGAGGCGGCGGGAGAAGAAGGCGTTGAAGCTGGGGTACTGGTCCGGGGGCAGTTCGACCTCGGCCAGGTCGAGGTGGTAGCGGGCCGCGAAAGGGGCAATACGGCGGCGGCTGGAGGGGCGCTCCTGCCACCAGCCGTAGAGCCGGCAGAAGGAGGCGCGGCGGGCGCAGAAGAGGGTGCAGAGGAAACCCAGCCGGCTCTGGTAGAACCAGCGCAACGCCCCTTCGGCGGGGATGGCTTCGGGGACCAACTGGCCGCTCTGGCGGTCGCGGAAGTGGATAACCTCGGTCAGGCCCACTGCTCGCAGTCGCGGAAGCGCAGGTGTCTGCCCTCCACGTAGCGGGGCCGCGGCAGGTAGGTGTTGACGCCAGGCATTGCCCGGCCGCGCAGCAGAAAGGCGCTGGGCCACTGCTTTTCAGTGCGGATGCGGGTGGAGGTGGGGATGTAGCGGATGGTCAGACCGCAGCGCCGCCGGCCCGAGGTGTTGGGGTTGGAGCCGTGGATGACATTGGGGTGGTGCACCGAGACGTCGCCGGCCTGCAGCACCAGGTCCACGGCCTTGGACTCGTCCACCAGCGCGGTGTCCATGGTGGAACTGAGCACGTTGGGCACGTCGGTCTTGCCCTGCAGCTTTTGCAGGTCCATGCCCTGGGTGCCGGGGATGACCCGCATACAGCCGTTCTCGGGGGTGGAATCGTCCACCGCCAGCCACAGGGTCACCACCTCCATCGGCTCCAGCGGCCAGTACGAGCCGTCCTGGTGCCAGAGCACCGGCATGCCGTCTCCCGGCGGCTTGCTCAGGTAGTGGGAGGCGAAGAGGGCGATGTCCGGGCCCACGTACTGGGCGGCGATGTCCAGCAGGCGCTCGTCGCTGATCAGCCGCACCCAGAAGGGGTCGTCGGTCATCAGGTTGTGGCCCAGGCGTTCGGGCCGCAGGTCGGGGTGGCGCTCCATGAGCCAGTCCACGTGCTGGCTGGCCTCTCCGACCAGGTCCGGGTCCAGCACCTGGCGGTAGATGGCGTACCCCTGGCGGTCGAACTCTGCGCGGAGTTGGTACGGCGCGGTGCTCATAGGCGCTCCTGTGCTTGGCGCGGGGAGGGCGGCGTGTTATTATTGAGGCAGCCCATCACCCGAAAGGAAAATCCCATGTGCAGAGCAATTAAGGCTCTAATACTGTTGCTGGCAACCCAGTTGTGCTTTAGCGCTGCTGCCCAGGCGCAGTTGAGCCGGGCCTGGGCCGACAAGGAGAGCGGCAAGTGGTACTTCCAGTTCGGCGCCGGCAAGATGGACACCGGCGACCTGAACGCCGTCCTGGAGCGGGCTGGGTACTCAGTGGTCACCCGTTCGCCGCTCAATGACATGGCCGACAGCTACATCTCCTTTGGCCTGGGGACCCATGGGGTGGTCAACGGGGTGCTGATCGGCTGGGAACTCAATGGCCTCACCAGCCGGGAGACGACCAATGCCGCCGGCAGCTACCGGGTCACCCTGGGCGGCGGTTATGGTTTCGTCAACGTGGGGTACATGGCCTATTCGATGGAGGGCCTGGACATCTACCCCCTGATCGGCATCGGCGCGGGGGGCGTGCGCCTCAAGATGGTCTCGCGCCGCACCCTCTCCTTTCCGCAGGTGGTGGCCGATCCCGATCAGGGCGTCGACCTGAACACCGGCGGTTTTCTGCTCAACCCCTCGCTGGGCCTCGACTACATGCTCAGCCTCAGCGGCGACGAGAAACGCGAGAGCGGGGTGGTCTTCGGCCTGCGCCTGGGCTACGTGGTCGCCCCGCTGACCGGCGCCTGGAAGATGGACCAGACCGACGTGGCGGGCGGCCCCCAGGCCAGCCCGGCCGGCCCGTACCTGCGCCTGACCATGGGGATGGGGAGCAGAAAGAGCTACTGACCCACCACCTGGGCCGAGAAGTGGATATAGGGGAAACACTCGGGCACATGGGAGTCCCACACCCCGTGCGGACTCCAGGCCCAGCCGCCGGAGTCCCTGGCCGGCGGCGCTTCTTTGTAGGTGTTGAAGCGCGAGAAATCCATGCGCCACACGTCCCCGTCTTTGGGCGGCAGGGCGCGGCCCTCACCGCGAGCCAGGGTTTTCATCCCCTCCCAGGGAAAAGCCAGCTCGATGGTCCAGCCCCGGTCGCGGTCGTGGGGGTTGTTGAGGGTGCCGTCCACCTGCACCGCGGTCTTGAGGCCGGGGAAGTCCCAGTTCCAGAACCCGGTGCGCGACCCGCGCGGGTGCTCGGTGAAGCCCACCCCGGGGAAGGGGCGCGCTGTGGGGTGGCTGCGGTCGAACTCGGGCAGTTGGTCGTAGCCCTTCTTCTCGTACGCCTCATCCCACAGGAAATAGACCTCGTAGATGGTCCCCAGGGCATTGATCTCGAATTCGTAGTACCCGTCGGCCCCGGCGATGAAGCACTCGACGTCGTTGTTGGTATAGATGGGGGCGTCGCGCTCGGTCAGGGTGGCCTGCACGTCGGGTTCCTCCACCCAGTATCCCACGTACAGGTATCGATCGTCCCACAGCACCGCGGCCCGGGTGTCGTGGATGGCGCGCCCGCCGCTGATCAGGTCGGCAAAGCGGGGCGAGCGGGGCGCCGCCTGCCAGGAGGGCTCGTCCAGATGGCCGTCGATGCTGAGGGGGCCGGCGGCGCGCAGGGTGGTGTAGTGGGCGATCTTCTCCTCGGGCCAGGGAAAGGCGAAGGGCTTTTCGGCGTCGGCGCTCATGGTGAATAATATCCCGATCAAATAGGTGAAGTGCAGGGTTTTCACAAGGGCGCGCCGGCCGCGATCCAGGCGCGGACCAGCGCGATCTGCGCGGCGCTCAGCGGGGCATCGCCCAGGGGCATCTGCCCCCCGCTGATCCCTGTATCCCCCCGCAGTTTTTTCAGCAGATAGGACCCCTCTGGGTTGCCCGGATCGACCCGTTTCATGCCGCTGGTGGGGCTGACCACGCCGATGATCTGGCCGGCGATGCGGTCAGCGGCCAGGGACATGCCCGCCGCGGCCCCTGCCCCGCTGTGGCAGCCCGAAAAAGCGCAGTTGGGGGTGAAGATCTCGCGGCTCAGTTGGGCCAGGGTGGGGGTGGTGGGGGTGGTGTCGGGCGGGGCTTCGCCGGTGGGAGGGACCCCGTCGGGGCCCAGGGTGGTGCCGTCGCCCGAGCAACCCAGCAGGGCCAGGGCCAGGATGCAGGCTGAGAATACCGTCATGGATTTGCCTCCCTCTGGTGCAGTCCGATCAAAGAACGCGCCAGCGAAAAGTACCTGCTCCAGGCCGGCGGGTCAATCCTGGCTCATCGGCACCCAGCCGCGCTGGGGCGCGGGGGGGCGGAGTTTTTCGTAGCGCTGGCGCAGCTGGTCGAATTCCTCCCAGCGCCGCACCACGCTTTCGGGGCGCAGGCGGCTCTGCACCACAAAATCGGCTTCGGGCGGGTAGCAGGCCTGCTCGTGGACCGGCAGGGAGGAATCGAACTCCTCGGGCAGTTGGCCGGCGTTGTTGGGCAGCTCAGCCGACTGGTAGCGCGCATCCAGGCTCCAGCGCACCACGTCGGTGTGGTGGGGGAGGGAGCGGTGGGGGGTGCAATTGGTCAGGAAGAGGGCCCCGCCGGCGGGCACGGGCACGCTGAGCCATTCCTGGGGGGGCAGGTCCTGGTCGAGGATGACCAGGTAGCCCCCCGGCCCGTGGGTGTAGTGGCGGAAGACGCCCTGGCGGTGCGCCCGGGGCAGCACCTGCAGGCAGCCGGTATCGACGGTGGCGTCCACCAGCGGAATCCAGCAGGTGAGCACCAGGCTCTGGTCGCAGTGCGGGGCGAAGTACCCCGAGTCCTGGTGCCAGGGCACCACCCCGCGGGGCATGCCGGGGATCTTGGGGCGGATGCGGTACACCGAGGAGCCGACGATCTCCGGCCCGATGAAGGATTCCACCGCCTCCAGCAGCGAGGGGTGGGTGATCAATTCAAAGAGGGCCCGGCCGCTGTGCCCGCCGCCGCCGCGGCCGGTGATGGGCTTGAGGCTCTCGTCCCCCACCTCGGCGTAAAGGCGGGTCAGGCGCCGCTCGAAGGGCTCCTCTTCGCAGAGCCGGCTGAGCCGGCCCTCGGCGCAGAGGCGCAGGGCCTCGCGGTGGATCAGCTCGGTCAGTTCGGCGCGCAGGGGCTCCAGGGCCGCGGGGGCGAAGAGGTCGGGCACCATCAGGTGCCCCTGGCGGGCGAAGAACTCCAGTTGTCCGGGGTCGAGTCGGCTCATGGTTCCTCGGTCAGGGAGGGGGATCCTCTCCTGGGGAATGGGGGTGGCGCAGCTGCACCGGATCGGCGGAGCGCCGGCGCATTTTCAGGTTCAGCATCTCGACGAACACCGAAAAAGCCATGGCGAAGTAGATGTAGCCCTTGGGGATGTGCAGGTCGAAGCTCTCGCCCATCAGGGCCAGACCCACCAGCAGCAGGAAACTGAGGGCCAGCATCTTGATGGTGGGATGGCGCTCGACAAAGCCGCTGATGGCCCCCGAAAAGAGCATCATGAAGATCACGGCGATGATCACCGCCACGATCATGATGGCCAACTGGCTGACCAGGCCGATGGCGGTGATCACCGAGTCGAGGGAGAAGATGATGTCCAGGAACATGATCTGCAGCACCACTCCTGCAAAGGAGGCCACCGCCCGCCGTCTATCCTGGGCCTCGGCCCCCTCCAGGCTCTCGTGGATCTCGAGGGTGCTCTTGGCGATCAGGAAGAGCCCGCCGATCAACAAGATTAGGTCGCGGCCCGAGATCTCCTGGGACAGCACCGTGAAGAGCGGCTGGGTCAGCTGCATGATCCAGGTGAGCGAAAGCAGCAGCAGGAGGCGGGTGATCAGGGCCATGCCCAGCCCCAGGGTGCGGGCCGAGGGCTGCTGCTGGGGGGGGAGCTTGCCGGCGAGGATGGCGATGAAGATGACGTTGTCGATGCCCAGGACGATCTCCAGGGCGGTGAGGGTGGCCAGGGCCACCCAGGTCTGCGGGTCGGAAAGCCACTCCAAAGGCGGTACTCCTAAAGGGTAAGGATCATTTGGCGAAGGGCCGGGTCTCAGCCACCCCCTTGCCCTGCTCTATCCAATATTCGGCGCCGGCCTTCAATCCGGCAACCTCCTCGGTTTTGCCGTCTGGCCAAAGGATGCTCAGCCGGTCCACCTGCGGGCGGCTGCCCAGGCCGAAGCAGAGCGCCGATGAGCTGTGGCTCAGGTAGGAGGAGCCGCTGCGCACCAGTTGCTGCTGCTTCAGATCTCCGGCCTCGGCAACGACCAGGGCGCCGATGGCGTCGCGGTTGGGGGAGGCCCCGCGCAGCTGCACCGCCACGGCCTGGCCGGTCGGCCCGTCGTTGCGCAACAGGTAGGCCGGCCCCCCATTGGTGGTGAGGAGCAGGTCCGGGTCGCCGTCCCCGTCGACGTCGCCCACGGCCAGGCCGCGGCCCACGATGGGCTGGGTGAAGAGGCCGCCGGTCTGCTGCGAGACCTCGCGGAACTGGCCCTTCCCGTCGTTCCAGAAGAGCTGGGGCACCTGCTGGTAGGTGATCTCGCGCTGCACGGCGTTGATCTCGGGCTCGATGTGGCCATTGGCCAGCACCAGGTCCTGGTGGCCGTCCAGGTCGTAGTCGAAGAAGCGCAGGCCAAAGGTCAGGCTGGGCAAGGTGGGCTGCACCAGCCGGCCCTTGCCCGCCCCGTCGATGAACACCCCCTCCGGGGTCTGCTGGTAGAGGGACACCGGCTCGCGGCTGAAGTTGCCGATGGCGATGGCCTGCACCCCGTCGTTCTTCACCGAGGCCACGTCCACGCCCATGCCGGCCCTGGCCCGTCCCGCCTCGTCGTAGGCAATGCCGGCGGCCAGGCCCACCTCCTCGAAGCGGCCCTTGCCCAGGTTGCGCAAGAGGTAGTTGGGCTGGGTGTCGTTGGTGACCACCAGGTCCAGGTCGCCGTCGCCGTCGAAGTCGGCCAGGGCCACGCCCAGGGATTTGGCGTCGGGCAGGACCAGGCCGGCCTCGCGGGTGACCTCGGCGAAGCGGCCCTTGCCCAGGTTGCGGTAGAGGCGGCAGGTGGAGCCGGGGTACTGCTGGGGGGTGGCGTAGGACTTGTTCTTGCCGTCCATGGTGGTGAAGAAGTCGGTCTCCGGCGACCAGTGCACATAGTGGGTGACAAAGAGATCCAGCCAGCCGTCCCCGTCCACGTCCACCCAGGCGGCGGCGGTGGACCACTCGGGATGGCTGCGCCCCTGATCGTCGGTCCACTGGCTGCCCTGCACCCCGGCCTGGGCGGCCACGTCGACGAAGCGCCCTCCTTCATTGCGCAAAAGCAGATTGGGCCCCACGGTGGTCAGGTAGAGGTCCTGGTCGCCATCGGCGTCGTAGTCGGCGACCGCCGCTCCCATGCCGTAGGCGACAAAGTCCAGGCCCGCCTGCCGGGTGAGGTCCTCGAAGCGGCCCTTGCCCAGGTTGCGGTAGAGCTTGCTGGTGGGCCGGTCGCCCTGGGCGTGGCCGGGCCAGTAGGAGCTGTTGACCAGCAGGAGGTCGAGGCGCTGGTCCCCGTCGTAGTCGAAGAGGGCGCAGCCGCTGCCCATGGTCTCGGGCATCCACTTCTGGCCGAAGGCCCCGGTCTGGTGGCGGAACTGCAGGCCGGCGCTGGCGGTGATGTCGGTAAAGACCACCTTGGGCGGCTCGTGCTGCTCGCCCATGCCAGTGTAGTCGGTGCTGGGTTGAGCGGTGTAGGAAGGGGCTGGTGCCTGGGATTGGGGTTCCTCTTTGCCGCAGGCGGCCAGGATCAGGACCAGGCCGGCGCTGGCGAGTGCGAGCCGATTCATGTGCCGCTCTGGGCGGTGCCCTCCTGCGTCAGGGGGTGGACGTGGATGTTCTGGGTTTCGCGGTTATCGGCAGGGTGGTTGAGCCGGTAGGTGCGGGTCACCTCCTGGGCCGACTCGTCGATCTGGTAGTACTGGTAGGCAGCTTCGGCCTGGGCAGCCTCCTCCTGGCGGCCCAGGCCGCGCAGGGCCAGCATGCGGTGGTAGTGGGAGGGGCGGTCTTCTGGGTCGATGGCCAGGGTCCGGTCCAGGGCCTCCAGGGCCTCGGCGAAGCGGCCGTCCAGGTAGAGCACGCGGCCCAGGTTGCGCCAGGAGCCCCGGTCTTCGGGGAAGAAGTGGAGCACCCGGCGGTAGGCCAGGGCGGCGTCCTGGTAGCGGCCGTCTTTTTGCAGGGCCAGGCCCCACACCCAGGCGGTCTGGGCGTCGCCGGGGGCCAGGGCCTCGCAGCGGCGCAGGTACTCGATGGCCTTTTCCAGATTGCCATCCTGGAAGGCCGTTCTGGCCAGGTTGCGCGGCCCGTCGAGGCGCTGGGGCGCCAGGGCCGCCACCTGCTCGAAGGCCCTGAGGGCGCCCTGGGTGTCCTCCTGGAGCAGCAGGCCGATGCCGTAGTCGTTGAAGCGCATCCAGTCCTCGGGTTTGGGCGTTTCGGCCTTGCCCTCGGGGATGCCCACCGGCAGGCTCACCTCGCTCTGGGCGATGGTGGTGACCGGCAGGTCCGGGACCTGGTCGAAGGCGCGGAAAGCCTGGAGGTTGCTGCGGTAAGCGAATTCGGTGTACGCCCGGTCGAACTTGCGCCACAGCAGCCGGGCCCTGAAGGTGACCTTGGACCCGCGGTAGTCCTGGGGCAGGCGGAAGCGGTAATGGGCCGCGTCCGCGGTGCCCGGGCCGATGACCCGCACGTAGACCGGGGCGACGATGTCCTGGGCGTTGCGCATGTGGATGGCCTGGCCGTGGCGGTCCACCATCAGGGCCTTGTAGAAATGGGCGTCCGGGTCCACGTGCCCGTCGGGGCGGATGGCCCCGCTGAGGGCCAGGAGCCGGCCCCCCTCGTCGGTGGCCGAGAACTCCAGCCAGCCCTCGTTGGAATCGTTGGTGCCCCCGGGGAAGGTGTGACCCACCCCCTTGTTGCGCACCACCACCTCGAACTGCACCTCCTCGCCGGGGCTGAGGGCGGGCCGGCTGCGGTCGAGGGCGTAGACCACCTCGCCGCCGTGGCGGCGCAGGGCGAAGAGGTCCACCCGCAGTTTTTCCTCCTGGAGGAACTGCTCGGTCAGGCGGATGGTGGTGGTGTCGCCGCGCAGGAAGGGCAGGGCGGTGTTGACGGCGAGGAAGCGGTGGGAGCGCACGTACCCGTCCCTGGCCGAAACGTCGCCCTGGACCGCCTGCTCCGAGGGCATGTGGCATTCCTGGCAGATCTTCTTGACCGGGGGCAGGTAGAAGGTGCGCGAGGCATTGTGGGCCACGCCGCTGTCGTGCCAGTTGTCGTACTCGTTCTGGCCGCGCACCCAGCGGTAGCCATTGAGGCGGGTGTCCAGGCTCACCTTGTGGCAGGTGCCGCAGAATTCGGGGGTGCGGAAGAAGGGTTTGAGCATCTGGCGCTTGTGCACCAGGGGCCGGGCCTTGAGCGCCGCGTCGTGGAGGAAGGCGCCCACGCCCGCCTGGGCGGTGGCGAAGAGGTAGGGATCCTCCTGCTCGTCGGCAATATTGTAGTTCCCATTGCCGGTGCGGTTGTGGATCTGGTCGATGGCGTGGCAGGCCAGGCAGGTGAGGCCGGCCTGGGCCTGGGGCGAGTTGCGGTCGAAATCCTCGGTCATCTGGCCGGCCAGCATCAACGCCGGGTCGTGGCAGCCCGAGCACCACTTGGATTTGATCTTGGCCTCCCTGCCCGCCAGGTCCGGGTACTGGGCGACGTGGGACCCTACCTCGGGGTTGCCGTGGTTCGAGTTGCGGCGCATGTCGGTGATGGTGGCCTCGTAGAAGGGATTGTTGAAGGAGGCGAAGCGGTGCGCCGAATGCGACCACTGCTCAGCGATGGCGGCGTGGCAGCGGGCACAGGTCTCGGCACCGATGCGCTCCTGGGCCACAAAGCCGAAGCGCTCCAGGTCGCGCTGCAGCTTTTCCGGCATCGACAGGTCGCCCCGGGTGATGATGCGCGAGGGCAGGTACGCCCCGGTGGTAGTGGTGGTGGCCGCCGGGAAGAAGGGGCTCTGGAAGGGCACGAAGTTGGCCGGCACAAAGCCGAAGGCCGCCCGGGCTGGTGCTTCGGTCTGGCGCTGCTTGGAGCCGGGACCTCGGTCAGTGCCGGCGGCAAAGGCTTCTTCGGCGGCGCTGGTGTACTGCTCGCGGTCGTAGGTGAGGCCGTGCAGGGCCACTGCCAGCAGGGTCAGGCCGGCGATGAGGGCGGGCACGAGGCGGTAGCTCTGGGCCGCGGGTTTCCACAGCGAAACCCGGCGGTGCAGCAGGTAGAACAGGGGCAGGAGAAAGGCGGCGGCCACGTGGCTCCAGAAGGCCCAGGCGTTCTCGCGGCTGTTGGCCGCGGTGAGGATGAAGAGACCGGTGATGCCCAGCACCAGGCCCAGGCCCAGGGTGAGGGCGCCGGTGTAGATGGCCTGGGTCTTGTTGCGGCGCCACACCGCCGGCAGATGCCAGATCACAAAACCCACGGCCGCCACCAGCAGGGGCAGGCCGACCCCGGTGTGGGAGAGGACCATGGCCTGGTAGAACTTGGGCAGCGAGGTTTCGGTGACCGCGAAATAGCCCACCCGCAGCAGGTCCGCCAGGCGGTTGATGAGCAGATAAAGGGTGTCGGCCAGCATGAAGACCGCCATGCTGATGACCACCAGCAGGAGGCGCTTCTGGCGGAGGTTGAGCCGGCTGGGTCCCTGTCTGCTGTCTTTTTCCGTTGCGCTCATGGTCTGACTCCTCGACGGGCGGGCTTCAGCGCCTGCCGGCCTTCACCTTGCCCCAGCTGTTTTCTTCTACGGCCGTGAATACCGCACCCTCCCGCCAGACGCGGATCCCGGCGCCCCCTTCCCTATAGAAAGGGAAGCCCGCGTCGCGCGAGGCCGAGCGCTGGGCGCTGGACGGGGCGATGAAGATCCCGCCCCGGGTGACGCGGAAGATCCCCTCGGCATTGCCCTGGGGGTCGATGAAGCCGCCGGCGGTCTCGTAGTCGCCGTACCAGTCCTGCACCCACTCCCAGGCATTGCCGTGCATGTCGTAGAAGCCCCAGGGATTGGGCAGTTTCAGGCCCACCTCGTGGGCCCAGGGCTCAAAGGGCCAGGTGTTGTTGTGGGACCAGGCGTACTCGGTGATCAGGCTGTCCTGGACGCCGAAGGACCAGGGGGTGATGGTGCCGGCCCGGCAGGTGTATTCCCATTCGGCCTCGGTGGGCAGCCGGTAGTGCTGGGTGCCTTTGGCTTCGTT
>JACPJE010000163.1 GCA_016187725.1 Candidatus Latescibacterota bacterium | reverse complement strand
AGCCATGCAGTACCTGTCACGGATTTCCCCGAAGGGCACTCCTCTGTTTCCAGAAGATTATCCGGATGTCAAACCTAGGTAAGGTTCTTCGCGTTGCATCGAATTAAGCCACATGCTCCACTGCTTGTGCGGGTCCCCGTCAATTCCTTTGAGTTTCAGCCTTGCGACCGTACTCCCCAGGCGGGGCACTTAATGCGTTAGCTTCGGCACTGAAGGGGTCAACATCCTCCAACACCTAGTGCCCATCGTTTACGGCGTGGACTACCAGGGTATCTAATCCTGTTTGCTCCCCACGCTTTCGCACCTCAGCGTCAATGTTTTCCCAGTCGGCCGCCTTCGCCTCCGATGTTCCTCCTGATATCTACGGATTTCACTCCTACACCAGGAATTCCACCAACCCCTGAAACATTCAAGATCTGCAGTTTCGGATGCAGTTCCCAGGTTAAGCCCAGGGATTTCACATCCGACTTACAAACCCGCCTACGTGCTCTTTACGCCCAGTAAATCCGAACAACGCTCGCTCCCTACGTATTACCGCGGCTGCTGGCACGTAGTTTGCCGGAGCTTCCTTTGGAGGTACCGTCAAGCGACGGGCGATATTAGCACCCGCGCCTTCTTCCCTCCTGACAGGAGTTTACACCCCGAAAGGCTTCATCCTCCACGTGGCGTCGCTGCATCCAACTTTCGTTGATTGTGCAAATTTCTAGACTGCTGGCCCCCGTAGGGGACTGGACCTTGTCTCAGTTCCAGTGTGGCCGTTCACCCTCTCAGGCCGGCTACCCATCATCGCCTTGGTAGGCCATTACCCCACCAACTAGCTAATAGGACGCGGGCCCATCTCCAAGCGGCAGCATGCGAGCAGAGGCCACCTTTAAAGACGAAGGCCGTAACCCCGTCTTTTCATTCGGTATTAGCATCTCGTTAGAAATGTTATCCCCAGCTCGGAGGCAGGTTACCCACGTGTTACTCACCCGTTTGCCACTCTACTCATCCCCGAAGGGATTTTCGCGTTCGACTCGCATGACTAAGACACGCCACTAGCGTTAGTTCTGAGCCAGGATCAAACTCTCCGAAAAGAGAATTTGATTTTTCTTTATCCTGCTGAACTCTCTGATTCAGGGACTCTCTATGCACGTTATTTGATTTTCAAAAGATCGATTTCGCTCTCATAGTAGCGAGCGTAATTATTAAAGGTAGGCACAGTTTTCCGGTTTGTCAATACCTTGTTACAAAAAACTCATAGTTCCCCGGTGACCTCACTCGTATTCCTTGGCCAGCGCACGGCCCATGACCTCGGTGGCGCGGAGGCGCACCCCGGAATCGGGGTCATTGAGGGTTCTCCCGAGCACGGTAAGTGCTGCGGGCAACTGGAGAAAGCCCAAAGATTCCACCGCGCGGAGGCGCACGGCTGGCTCCTTGTCCTGCACCACCTGGGCCAGCAACCCCACCGCCCGCTGGTCTTTGACTCCCACCTTTCCCAGGTACTGGGCCGCCGCAGCGCGCACTGCCGGGCTCTTGTCGCCGAGCGCCACCCTGCCCAGCACGGGAACCCCATTGCGGTGGCCTATCTTGCGCAGCATGAGGGCCGCGTGGAGGCGCACGCCCTCGTCCTTGTCGGTGAAGACCTGGGCGAGGAGCGGAATGCTGCTGACGGTGCCGGCGTCCTTGAGCGCCTCCACCGCGCGCAAGCGCACCTCGGTCCGCGTGTCCTTGAGCGCCTCCAAAAGCACCCCCATGGCCTGGCGCCCCCCGATAAATCCCAGGGCCTCGACCGCGGCGATGCGCACGGACATCTCCTTGTCCGTGAGGCTGCCGCGGAGAATGGCGACACTTTCGGTGCCTCCGACACGCCCCAACCCCTCAGCGGCTTTGACGCGGATCTGGGGGCTCTTGTCCTTGAGCATCTCGCGCAACGCCAGGATCCCAGGCCCCACCGGGTCCTGAGCCAGGGTCTCCCCTGCAATGACCAGCAGCAATAATCCGGCGACCAGTGCCTGCATGTCTCTGCTGCTCATCCCCAGCTTGCAGCACCCTGAAGCACTCCCTGGCGCTCAACGGCGATCTTTGTAAAGTACCCGCTACAACGATAGGCTGCCAGGGGATCGGTGGCGGCACCCAATTCCAGGCGGACCTGGGCCAGCAAAGGCCGCACATCCGTGTCGTAGGCGGCGCGCAACACCTCTTCGCAGCCGACGGTGTCGTCCTGGGCCTGGGTCGCAGCCAGGGCCTTGCGGTCCACCAGCAGGGCGCGCGCGTAGGCGGTCTGGATGTTCAAGACCGATTGGATCATGGCTTCGACCTTGGGCTTCATGATATGGCTCTGGTCGATCATATAGGCGATGTCTGGCCTGGCGCCGGCTGCCTGCGCATTCAGGATCTCGTGGTAGATGAGGAAGACCTCATAGAGATTAACCGAGCCAGTGGTGAGGTCGTCGTCGGCGTACTTGCGATTGTTGAAGTGAAAGCCGCCCAATTTGCCCACCGCGATGAGCAAAGCGACGATGTGCTCGATGTTGGTGCCCTGGGCGTGGTGGCCCAGATCCACCAGCACCTCGGCCCTGGGACCGGCGGTGCGGGCAAAATGGAGGGCCATGCCCCAGTCGGCGATATCCGTGTGGTAAAAACCGGGCTCGAAGAACTTGTACTCGACCAGCATGCGGGCGCCGGCGGGCAGGGCGTCGTGGGTTTTCCTGAGGTGCTCCTCGAACCAGGCCTTGCGCTGGATGATGTCCACCTGGCCCGGGTAGTTGCTGCCGTCGGCGAACCACAGGCTGAGCACCTGCGAACCGGTCTTCTCCATGATCTCAATGCACTCGTAGATGTGGTCCTGGGCCTGCTGGCGCACGGCCGGATCGCGGTGGCCAAAGCTCCCCAGCTCGTAGGAGGGGTCCTGAAAGACATTGGGATTGATGGCGCCGATCCCGATCCCCAGCTCAGCCGCCTCCTGCTTGAGCGCATCGCAATCCTCCACCTTGTCCCAGGGGATGTGCAGCGCCGCCCGCGGGCATACGCCGGTCAGCTTGTGGACCTGGGCCGCGTCGGCCAGCCGCTCGTGCACGTCGCGCGCGGCTCCCGGCTGCTTGAAGACGCCGAAGCGGGTCCCCGAATTTCCGTACCCCCACGAAGGGGTCTCGATCTGTTGGGCCTTCAGCTCAGCCTTGATGGCTTCCAGGTTCAGTCCCCGCTCCTGGAGTTCGTCGCCCAGGAGCTGGTAGCGGGCCCTGAGGATTTTTTCCCCCGCGCTCATATTGCCTCCTTCCACCTATATCGGTTATTGCCGGGTTCCCCATAGGGGCGAATCGCGATTCCCCCCTACAACAATGATAACAAATTCACCAGGCCTATGGACCTGTCATCAGGTGATAGACCTTGATCAAAGGCCCGGGCCTTTCCACCGCGGCAAAGCCGGCCAGCGGCGCGTAATAGGCGTCCGTCGGGTCGTAGACAGGCGCGGGGTGCTCCCCGGCCACAAAGGGGTCGAACTGGGCCACCAGGACTGCCTGTGAATCGAGCTGGAGGGCAAAAGCCGCATCGATCCGGGAATAGGGCAGTGGGTGTTCGTGGGTGACCACCCAACCGACACCCCGGCGGACCAGCGAGTCCACCGGGCAGGGATCCCAGACCGAACGCAACGCCACCCCAGAGGCCGGCTGCAACTCCACCACATAGTATGCGGGAGCCGGCGGGTACTCGGGCCACCGCAGCATGCGCTCCAGGTGCTGGCCACCCAACCCCGCCCGCCGCACGTCCTCCAGGCGCTCCTGCAGCCACTGGCGCGTGCGGCGCACCTGCGGATGCCCGTATGCGCTGCCGGCCATGGCGATGCGCGCCCCGCCGGGCACCTGGGCTTCGAGCCAATGGGCCGCCAGCAATCGGGTGTCGGGGCGGGTCAGCAACTGGTCGTGCTGCCAGCTCAGGGCGGCCCCAGGGGCCAGGGCGGCCAGGACCAGTACCGCCCACAGGCCCCGCCAGCGGCGCGCCACCTCCTCCAGGCCGATGGCCGCGGCCAGGCAGAGCAGGGGAACCAGAGGCAACACGTAGCGGGGAAAAACCGCCTTGCCGCTGCCCGCCACCGCGTAATAGCCCAGGATACCGCTCAGCAGGACCAGGTCCGCTGGCCGACGGCGCCAGCCCAGCCAGGCGCAGCCACCCAGGCCCGCCAGCAGCAGGGGCCAGCCCAGCCCAAAGGGCAGACTGAAACCCAGATGGCGCACCCAACCCCAACCCAGATCCAGTCCGTGGCCGGCGGCGAAATGCGCCCGCTCAAAGGACAGATCGCGCCAGAAGCTCCCCCAGTCCAGCAGGGCAAAGGGGGTGCCGGCCACAAAGGCCAGCCCGCTGAGGGCCAGGGCCCCGGCCAGGTGTTTCCCGCGCGCCGCTCCCGAGGGCCCCAGCAGCACCGCCGTCGCCTGGGCCGCGGCGAATACCCCCAGGTTGTATTTGGTGGAAGCAGCCAGGCCCAGGAATACCGCGCCCCAGGACAAATCTCGCCACCTGCCGCTTTCCAGGTACGCGAAGAAAAACAGCTGCGCCACCAACAGGTGAAAAGTGGCGGGAATATCCGCCGTGAGGAAGTGGGAGTCGCGCGTGTGCAGGAAGGCGACGCTGAGCAAGGCGGCGCCGGACAACCCGACCCGCTGGCCCCCCACCCTGCGGCCGATCAGGTACAGCAGCAGGATGGAGGCGCTGCCCAGACAGACGCCGAACAGGCGTCCCAGCAGATAGAAGGCCGAAGGGTCGGTCAGGTACTGGCGCTGGAAGTCCTCCAGGCCGACAAAGACCCCGCCCAGGTACCCGGCACAAAAATAAAGTCCGTAAAGAACGCTCAGCAGATAGAAGTGCAGACTGGGGTAATTGAAAAAATGGGGGTTCAGGTCGCCGGTGCCCACCCCCAGGGCCTTGTGCACCAGGGTGCTTTCGTCGGGCCGGCAGTACCCATTGGGCAGGCCGAAACCCAGACCCCACAGGCGCAGGCCCAGCCCCACCCCCAGGATCAGACCCAGCCCCGCGAAACAGGCTCGCTCATGCCGCCCTTCACCCCACATCGGGGCTCTCCACATGGAAGAGGAAGAGGGGTGAGATGCGGGGCGTATGCTGCCAGGCCATGGCCGTGCCCGCGCTCAGCAGCGCTGGGCCCCTTGCAGGATCTGCAACTGGAGTTCCAGGTTGCGCACGCCGGTGGCGTCCACCAGCGGCGCGCGTCGCTGGCCCAGGGCCTGGTCGAACTGCTCTATCAGCAGATACATGAAATCCTCGCCCACCACCTCGATTTCCCCCTGCCTGAGCACGGCCCGGTAGATCCCATCGGCGTCGGCGCGGCCCAGGCAATCGACCGTCAGGCCGTTGACCCCGAAGCGCCGCACCGGGCTGCCCTCCTGGCGGTCGCGGATGAGGATCTGGGTGCGGCAGGTGCTCCCGCCGGCGACAAAGTCGAATTCGGCCTTCGCCTGGCTGCCGGCAAATTCGACCCGGAGGCTGTCCGCAGCTAGGGCTCCCCCGGGGAACCAACTCAAGAGCAGACTCAGAGGATGAGGCCCCATGTCTATCCACATGGTCTGCGCATCCCGCCGGTGCCCGCGGGAGACGCTTTCCATCTCGGCGAAAAAGCTGGTGATCTCCTCCAAGGGCCCCCGCACCGCCTCGTAGAGCCGGCGGTAGTGGGGCAGGGCGGCGGCGTACTGAGTACACACCCCGAACTGGAGCCCGCGAGCCCGGGCCAGTTCCACCAACTGGCGTGCCTGCCCCAGGAGCTGAACCGGCCCAGCTCCGGTCTGCCAGACCAGGGGTTTTTCGCACAGCACATGGCAGCCGGCTTCCAGGGCCCGCCGCGCACAGGAGAAATGCAGTTCATTGGGGAGGCACACGTCCACCACCTGGGGCCGTGCTTCGGCCAGGAGGTGGTCCAGGTCCCAGTAGGCTCTGCCGGCAAAGGGAAAGATCTCGCGCAGACGGGCCGCCGCCACAGAGCAACTCTGCTCGTCGCGCCCCCAGAAACCCACCACGGCGGCGCCGGCCCGGTGGTGCCACTTGGCGTGGTGCCTGCCTATGCCGCTGGCACCGGCGATGGCCACACGCAACGCCTTCATGATCCTCCAGTCGCAGTAAAAAAGAGAGCTGGCAGGAGTGCTGCCGGCTCTCTTTTAGACCGGGAGGACAAGCCCCCCCGGTATCCCCGAGGCTGGTGCTCAGCTCTTCTTGCGCGCTGCCGCCTTGGCTTCTTTGATCCGCTGCTTGAGCCGGCTGTCCCGGCGCTTGCGGCGGCGGCGCAATTCTTTTTCCCGGTCTCGGCCTTTGCTGGAAGGCATCGCAGAATTATCTCCTGGAGATGACCCGATAGGCGCCCTCTCACTGCGGGCCAGGGCAATATATCCAACGCGCGCGCTTTAGTCAAGGCGCCCTCACCTGGCCAGGATCATCTTGAGCAGGGCCATGCGCACGTAGAGCCCATTGTGGGCCTGCCGGAAATAGGCGGCGCGGGGATCGCGGTCCACCTCTTCCCGCTTGATCTCGTCTACCCGGGGCAGCGGGTGCATGATGATGGCGTGGGAGCGCATACAGTCGAGCACCGACTGGTCGATGATGTACTTGCCGCGCGCCTGGTCGTAGTCGCCGATGCGGTCGCCGAAGCGCTCGCGCTGGATGCGGGTCTGGTAGATCACGTCCACCTGGGCCGCCACCTGATGCAGGTTGTCGCTCTCCTCGAAGTTGATCTTGTGCCGCTTCAGGTAGGCCTTGATGTCGTCCCGCATGCGCACCACCTGGGGAGCGACGAAATGGATCTTGATCTCTTTGTACTTGGCGAGCAGATAACACAGCGAGCGCACGGTCCGGCCATTGGCCAGGTCGCCGACCATGGCGATGGCGATGCCGTCCAGGCGGCCCACTTCGCGGTTGATGGTGTACAGGTCTAACAGGGCCTGGGTCGGGTGCTGCCCGGGGCCGTCGCCGGCGTTGACGATGGGCACCGGCGACACCTCGGAGGCCCGCTTGCTGGCGCCGCTCTCGAAATGGCGCAGCACGATGAGGTCGGCGTACCCGGAGACGATGAGGATGGTGTCCTCCAGGGTTTCCCCCTTGGCCACCGAGGAGAATTCCTGGGCGCTCTCGGTGGTGATCACCTCCCCGCCCAGGCGCTTCATGGCCGACTCAAAGGACAACCGGGTGCGGGTGCTGGGCTCATAGAAAAGGGTGGCCATCACCCGGCGGCTGAGGATGTTGGAGCCGTAGTGCTGGACCACCTGCTCCATCTCCTGGGCCACGGAGAAGATCTCCCCCAGCAGGTTTCGGTCGAACTGCTGGGCTTCGACAATGTGAAAGAGACGCGCCATACCCCTCGCTCCGCGTTGAGGCTTCTTTCCTGCTAGAATACTCCCCCGGAGAGCCCCGGGCAAGGAAAAATCCACCCTGTTGACGGGGCTCACATCCCCCAGCCTTCAAACAACCGATATTTCGAGATATGCCGCCGGGGGGGTGTTTTTATATTTTATTATTTATTATTATATAAACTCGATCCCTCTGCAACGCTCCGTTTCTGAAAGGACTAGCCCTATGATTTCAGCGCGATCTTATCCGGGGAGACTTCTGCTGATCGCCGCGGTCTTTGCCGCCTGGACCACCGCTGCCTCTGCCGGCAGCAACGCCGGATTCACTGCCTCCGTCACCGGCCCGGTCGAAGTGCGCAATCCCCAGATCGGCCAGGTCGTCAACCTCACCATCTCCGTGCAGGGCACCCAGCTGGTCAAAGGCAACGTGGTGAAGATCCGTTATGATTCCACCTACTTCTCCTTTCTCAGCTACAGCCCTGGAAACATCACCAGTGGCCTGTTGATCCCGCTCAACCTGCCGCCCACCCTGGCGGATGGCCTCACCCAGGTCGAAGGCGGCAGCACCTTGTTCAGCAACGCCCAGGCAAAGACCGGCGGTACCCTGGGCACCTTCTCCTTCCAGGTGATCGGCCAGGTGCCGGTCCAGGGCACCTACCTCTCGGTAGTGGAGGTGGAGGTCAACGCCTCCTCGGCGGACAAGGACATCCTCGAATTCAACCAGAACACCTTTGGGGTCAAGGCCCTCTATGTCTTCCCCAACGCCCTCTTCGGCTTTGCGGTGGAGCGTTTCCACGACCGGGCCGTGGTGGCCTGGACCAGCCGGAACCGCGGCTTTGACGACCAGGTCCAGTACCGCCCGCTGGGCGCCACCGAATGGCAGAGCGCGGGGAATCCGCTGAAAACCCGCTTCCCCGCAGACGTGGCCGCGGCGGTGAAGACCCTGCGGACCGCTGACATCGATCCCGTCACCGCCGACTCCCTGACCATCCAGCGCGCCCTGGGCGGGACAGCGCTGGCCCCCGGATTCCTCCCCTCGCTGCGGGAACTGGCCAAAATCCTCGACACCAGGGTTCACCGCATCCCCCTGGCCGGACTCCAGGCCAATACCCGCTACGAATACCGCGCCTCTTCGGTGGGCCTGCTGGGCCAGCAAAGCGACGCCATCCCCGGCACCTTTCTCACCCGCGGTCTGCCGGATTTGCGCCCCATGGTCCTGAACCAGGTGGATGTGCAGCCGGGGCCCAACTGGGTCGTCCTGCGCTGGTTCACCGACCGGCCGGCCGATACCCGCTACGCGATCTCCCTGCGCGGCGACGCCGCCGGCTCCTCCACACTGCGGGACACCCTGGATGAAGAAGGCGCCAACGCCCACATCGTCCTGCTCGAGAATCTGCTTCCAGATACCACCTACACCTTTACCGTCTCCTCCCGGCGTATCGGGGCCGACGGCCTGGTCTCGGCCGGCCAATTGCTGGAGGCCCGCACCAAGGCCCTCTTCTCCGGCATCTTCCGCACCCGGGGCGCCTCCCGCTCCCTGCGTCTGACCGGCCCGCCCATCCGGGTGGTGGGCACGACCACGGCGGCTATCGATTTCCAGTTGAGCCAGGGCGCCCAGGCGTACGTGGATTTTGGCCCGGTCTCGACCCACAGCGCCAAGGTCACCCAGGAAACCCAGGTGGAAGACTCGCTGTACACCGAAACAGTCACCTCGGGCCAGGTGCTGACCCGCCACAGCCTCACCCTCTCGAACCTGGATCCTTCCACCCGCTACCGCTACCGCATCCGGGCCAGCACGCCCAGGGGCGATTCCCTCAACACCGATCCACGCGGCAACTACCAGTGGAGCAGGGACTTGCAGTTTGCAACTACGGCCGCGGCCGACACCCTGCCTCCGGTGATTGTCGAAGGGCCCCAGGTATTCGCCCGCAACCAGGTGGGGGTGATCAGCTGGGTCACCGACGTGGAGACCACCGGCAAGATCTTTTTTGGCACCCTGGACAGCACTGGCCTGGGCAGCGCCAATGAGATTGAGATTGTGGATCTGGCCGCCAACGGCAACCCGCGCTTCGCCCACCGCCACGTGGTCACCCTCACCGGACTCACCCGCTCCACCACCTATGGGTATCGCGTCGAAGCCACCGCTGCCAACGGCAAGACCGTTCTCTTCGATCCCACCAGTTCGGCGGCGGCAGCCAAACCGACCCGCATCCTACAACC
The DNA here is from genome assembly GCA_016187725.1 of Candidatus Latescibacterota bacterium. Taxonomy (GTDB): domain Bacteria; phylum Latescibacterota; class UBA2968; order UBA8231; family UBA8231; genus SICG01. The sequence continues at coordinate 43,188 of JACPJE010000163.1, read as the reverse complement.
ACCCGGCGGATCTGGCAGCTTTGTCACCAGCAACCTGGCCGACACCCAGTATCCGGTGCTGCTCACCGGCCCCACCCTCACCGCCAAGACCCATGATACCGCGGTAGTGGAGTGGACCACCGACGAGCCGGCCAACAGCGAGGTGCAGTTCGGGGTGGAGAGTCTGGATGAGAGCAGTTCTTCCGGAGACAACGAGACCAGACACAAGATGACCCTCAGCGACCTGACCCCCGGCACTTCCTACACCTACCAGGTAGGTTCCACCGATGCCAGCGGCAATGGCGCCACCCAGAGCGCCAAAGCCATCTTCGCCACCGCTCCCGAGGTCGACCTGACCGCCCCGGCCATCCTCAGCGGTCCCGAGGTGATCTACAAGAGCGACAAGAGCGCCACCATCCAGTGGACCACGGACGAGGACGCCACCGCCGAGGTGGAATTCGGCACCAGCGCGGCCCTGGGCTTTGTCCGCTCCCTGTCCACCACCGCCCAGGTCCACGAGGTGACGCTCACCAACCTGAACCCGGGCACGGCCTATTCCTACAAGGTCTCCTCCGAGGACCTGAGCAACAACGGCCCCACCGAGAGTGCAGTCCTCAGCTTTACCACCGACTCCCAGTCCGACCTCGCCTCACCGGTCATCTCGGGGACCTCGGCTTCGCCCTCCGACACCTATGTGATCATTCACTGGAACACCGACGAGGTGGCCAACAGTTTTGTGGACTACGGCACGGACCAGGTCGCCCTCGATTCCAAGGTGGGGGATACGGAGAACGAGTTGGAGCACGAGATCGTGCTCACCAACCTGAGCAAGAGTACCAAATACTACTACACCGTCGGCTCCATCGACCCGGCCAACAACCCCCTCAGCCAGAGCCAGGTCCTGGAATTTACTACTCTGGCGGTGGCCGACTTGATCGCGCCGGCCACCCCTGCCGGCCTGGCAGGCGCAGCCGGCTCGGGCGAAGTGCGGCTCTCCTGGACCGGAAACACCGAGGCGGACCTGGGCGGGTACCGTCTCTACCGCCGTTCGGGCAGCGGCGACTTTGCCGCCATCGCCACCAATCTCAGCCAGACCTCCTACACCGACCAGGGACTGAGCAACGGCACTGCCTACGAATACCGCCTCAGCGCCACCGACCGCAACCCCATCCCCAACGAGAGTGCCCTCAGCACGGCGGTGAGCGTGACCCCCACGGCCTCGGCGGCCCCTTCGGCACCCACCGGCCTGACCCGCCAGGGCGAGATCCTGCAACCCACCCTGGTCTTTGCCAATGCCACGCCGGTGAGGGCCGGGGCCACCCTCACCTACACCCTGCAGGTCTCCACCCAGTCCGACTTCAGCGACGTGACCTCCTCCACCTCGGGGCTGGCCGAGAGTTCGGGAGACGCCGGCACCGGGCGCACGGCCTGGACCCTCCCCCGCACCCTGGAAGACGGGCAGACCTATTACTGGAAGGTGCGGGCGGTGGAAGGGGTGCTGGCCGGCCCTTACTCCGAGACCCAGCAGTTCACCGCCCAGGCCAGCCTGGCCGGCGACTTCGACGGGGACAACTCGGTCACCTTCGACGATTTCTTCCTCTTCGTGGACGTGTTCGGCCAGACCACCACCAGCAGCAATTCCAAGTTCGACCTGGATGAGGGGGGCACCATCGACTTCAGCGACTTCTTCCTCTTTGTGGACAACTTCGGCAAGAGCATCAGCGCCAAGCGCTGGGCTGCCAGCCGGGAACTCGACACCTGGACCCGCCTCTCGGTGGAAGCCCTGGCCGCCCCTGGAGACCCGCAGATCGCCGTCCGCGTGCGGGCCGACCAGGTCGATGCGCTCAAGGCCTTTGGCCTGGTCCTCAACTACGACCCGCAGGTCGTGGAATTCCTCAGCGCCGACCAGGGTTCAGCTTCGCTGCTGGAGAGCAAGGGGGGCCAGTCCCCCCTCTTCCGGGTTCTGTCCCAGGCCCCCGGCGAGTTGGTCATCGGCAATGGCCTGACTGCCGGCGAACCGGTCTCCGGCCAGGGCCTGCTGGCCGAACTGCAGTTCCGCCCCTTGGGCGGATTGCGGACCACGCGCTTCGAGCTGCGGGAGGCCTTTGTGCACCGGGCCGGAGACCAACCCCGCCAGGTCCAACAGGTGGGATCGGCCCAGTTGCTGCCCAGGGTCTACTCCCTGGGCGCCAACTTCCCCAATCCCTTCAACCCCACCACCACCATCACTTATGCCCTGCCCCAGGCCGGGCCGGCGGAGTTGCGCGTCTACGACGTGCTGGGCCAGCAAATCCGCACCCTGGTGGCCCGGGCCGACCATCCGGCCGGCTTCTACACCACCACCTGGGACGGCCTGGACAGCGCCGGCCGACCAGTGGGCAACGGCCTCTACTTCTACCGCCTGGAAGCCGGAGCCTTCACCCAGGTGCGCAAGATGATGATGATCAAGTAGGGCAGTACTTCAGCACCAAAAATAGCAGTGGCACCCAGGTTTATTCTGGGTGCCGCTTTTTATTGGGCGAATAAAGAGGGCGATGCGATAACTTGGCGGGACGAAGCGGCGGGGAGTGGCTCCGGAGGCCTCCCCTGGGGAGAGGCTGGGCAGGGAAGTCCGCGTGGCTGGGTGGCGGGGTAGCGGAGCAGGAGCGAGCGCGGCGCGACACCATAGAAATGGTGTCGCGGGGGCGGGGTGGTGGGGCGCCGAGCGGAGCGAGCGAGGGGGCAGGACGCGCCTTGGGGAGGCCGAAGTGGGCCACCCCCGCCGCCCTCTACCTGACCACCGCCAGGATCTCCGCTTCAGCGGCCAACTCCTCCCCCACGTAGGCCTTGGCCTCCAGCTTACAGGTGCCAGCCCGCTGCTGCAACACCTTCAATTCGAGCCGCAACTGGTCTCCCGGAACCACCTGGCGGCGGAAGCGGGCCTTGTCGATGCCGGCGAAGAAGGGGATCTTGCCGGCGGCGTTTTCCAGGGAGCGCAGCATCATCACCGCTCCGGTCTGGGCCAGGGCCTCGATGATCAGCACCCCGGGCATGACCGGATAGCCGGGGAAATGCCCCTGGAAAAAAGCCTCATTGATGGTCACGTTCTTGAGCCCCACGATCCGCTCCCCGGGGACCAGTTCAATAATCCGATCGACCAGCAGCAGGGGATAGCGGTGGGGGAGCACCTCCATGATCGCCTGAAGCTCCAGGCCCTGGGCTGACGGCTCTTGGGTCACCGCACCCCCTCCTTCTGCTTCTTTTCGTCTTCCTCTTTCATGCGGTTGAGCAGCTTTTCGGTCAAATCGTAGCGTTCCTGGGCGAAGACGATGGCGCTGTTGGCCGAAGCCACGTCGAAGATGAAATCGTACCCATCCTCCTTGGCCAGCGTCTGGATCGCTGCGTTGATCTTCTCGAAGATGGGTCCGGACAGCTCCACGTTCTTCTTCATCAGTTCGCCGTCGGCCCCAAAGGTTTTCTGGGTGAAATCCTGTAATTGTTTTTTTTGCCCGTCCAGCTGCGCCTTCAGTTCGGCCCGCCGCGCCTCGCTGATGAGCAGTTCCTGCTTGTGGAAGTCCTCCTCCAGCTTGTCCAGCTTGTTCTTGCGCTCCGTCGCCTCGCTTTCGTACTGCTGGTGCAGGCGCTCCAGCTGGATCTGGGCCGCTCTGAAATCGGGCAGTTCTTCCCGCAGGGCCTCGGAGTCGATGTACCCCAGCTTGAGGTCCGCGCCGGCAGCGGTCCAGCAGAGGGGAAGGGCCAGCAGCAAGCACCAGAGCATAGGTCTCATGATCTCTCCCTCAGAAGAAACGGGGGCCGAACTGGAAGTGGGTGATCCACCCCGGCCGCTCGCCGTCCACCTTCCTGCGGTCGAAGCCGTACCCAAAGTCGAAGCCGATCATCCCCATCATCGGCACCATCACCCGGAAACCCACGCCCGTGGAACGGCGCAGTTCCGTGGGGTTGAGCTGGGTGGCCTTGTCCCAGGAGTTGCCGGCATCGGCGAAGATCAGGCCGTAGAACTGCTGATTCACCAGGGGGAACCGGTATTCCAGGTTGAGCACCATCATGGCCCGGCCCCCCAAGTTGATGTTGTTCACCCGCGGGCCCAGCGAGGCGTCTGGGTAGCCGCGCACCTGCCCGTCCCACCAGTCCACCCCGCCGGGGGTGAAGCGGTCGAAGAAGGACAGGTTGAGGTTGTCCCAACTGGAAAAACCCTGCACGGCCGCCACCTTGGTCTCCAGGCTCCAGACAAAGTGCCAGAAACTGGGCCGGTAATAATTGAAGATCAACTCGTGGCGGTGGAAGTCCACGTCGCCGGCCATGATCGAAGAGGCGATCTCCGGTCTATAGGAGAAGATGGTGCCCTTGGTGGGAAACTGCGGAAAATCTCGGGTGTCGCGCTGATAGTAGAGTTCGAAGCTGCTGGTGGTGCGCTGCTGGTAGCTCGGATCGCTGGCTAGTCTTTCGTAGCCAGGCTGAAAGTCCGAATAGCGGTCGTCGCGCAACTGGTACCCGATGGACAGGGTGGAGTAGGCCGGCCACTTCAGGCGGCGGCCGAGGCGGAGATTGGCCGAATTGGACTTGCGGTCGAAGCTGTTGTAGTACTGCTGATTGAGGGTATAGACCCGCAGCGATAAACTGGTGGGGGTGTCGAAGAGCCAGGGCTCGGTGAAGCCCACCAGGAACTGCTCGCGCCGCGTGCCGAACTCCCAGCTGAAGTCCAGGTTCTGGCCAGTGCCCCGCAGATTGGGGATCTGCAGGCCGATGGTCCCCACCAGTTTGTCCCGGTCGCTGTACCCGGCGCCCATCGAGGCGGTGCCCGTGGGCCGCTCCTCCACCTGGAAGGTCAGGTCGATGGCCCTGGCGGTGTCGAGCTGGCTCTCGCTGGTCTGGATCTGCACATCCTTGAAGAAGTTGAGCATGTAGAGCCGGCGCTGGCTTTCCTGCACCAGGCTCTGCTGGTACACGTCGCCGGGGCGCAGTTCCAGTTCCCGGCGCAGCACCTTCTCGCGGGTCTTGGTGTTGCCGGCGATATTGACCTGGCCGATGCGGAAGGGGTGGCCCTCGAAAATGGCGAAGCGCACATCCACGCTGTCGCCGCGCGGGTGCTCATCGGGCAGAACCTCGGTGTCCAGATAGCCCTTTTCGTAGTAAGCCGACTTGACCAGGTACGCCAGCTCCTGCCCGCCGTGCTTGTAGATGTCGCCCTTCTTCAGCGGCAGCTTTTCGCGCAGCTGCTCCTCGGTGAAGATCCGGTTGCCCTCCCACTGCACCTCGCCCAGCCGGTACTGGATACCCTCGTCCATTTCCAGGTCGATGAACAGGTTGCGGCGGCTCTCGTCGTAGTACACGCTGTCGCGCACAATGGCCGCCTGCTGGTAGCCCTTGCTGCGGTAGAAGGCCAGGATCTTGTCCTTGTCCATGGCCAGGGTGTCGGCCTTGAACTCCCCCTTGCGCCACCAGCGCTTCTCCTTGGTCTTCATCTGCTTCTCGATCTTGCCTTCGGCAAAGGCTTTGGCGTTGAGGATACGGATCTGGTTGATCTTCACCTTCTCGCCTTCCTTGATATCGTACTGCAGGAAGACCTTGCCCGGCGCCTCGGAGTCGAAGAGCTTGCCCTCGACCTCGGCGCGCAGATAGCCCTTTTCCGCGTACAGATCGAGGATCTTCTGCCGGCCCCGGGCGATGTCCTTGGGGGCCACCACCTGGCCGGCCACCAGCCCCAGGGCGTCCTTCATCTCCTTTTCCTTGAGATTCTTGTGGCCCTTGAAGCGCATCTCCTCCAGGGAGGGGTACTCCTCCACCACGGCGATCAGCTTGACCCCGCCCGGCACCGGGTCGGCAAAGAGCTGGATATCGGAGAAGACATTGAGCCCGTGCAGGGCGCGGATGGCCTCCTGGACGTTCTCCTGGGAGAGTTCGACCCCGGGCTTGATGCCGATGGTGGAGAGGATCAGGGATTCGGAGACCTTCCTGAGTCCGCGCTTGTCCACCGCGACTTCCACCACCTTGTTGTTCTGGGCCTGGATGGCCTGGGCCAGACCCAGGCAGAGCAAGAGCCCCCAGAGCAGACGTGTAGGGCGCATAGATCCTCCGCGAATCAAAAATGTAGTAGGGGCGAACGGCCGTTCGCCCCTACTGGAAAACCCGCTGCATGGAATAAAAAATAGTTTACCCCGCGGTCTCGGCCTTCTTCTCCTCGGCGACTTCGGCGGACTCGCGCTCGTCGTCGAAAACCAGCACCTCGCCCTTCTTGGTGACCCGCACCCGGCTGCCTTCCCCGAAGCGGCCGTGCAGAATCTCCTCGGCCAGGGGGTCTTCGAGCAGCTTCTGGATGGTGCGCTTGAGATGGCGGGCCCCATAGGTCTGGTCAAAGCCCTTGTCGGCGATCATGGCCTTGGCCCCGGGGGTGACCCGCAGCTTGATGTTGCGGTCGACCAGACGGGTCTTGAACTTCTCCAGCTCGATGTCGATGATGCGGGCGATGTCTTCCCTGGCCAGCTGGTGGAAGATGACCACATCGTCGATGCGGTTGAGAAACTCGGGGTTGAAGGTCTTCTTCAGGGCCTCGGTGATCTTGCCCTCCATCTTTTCGTGCATGGTCTCGCCATCGGACTTCTGGAAGCCCAGCACCCCGCCGCTGCCGATGTCGCGGCTGCCCACGTTGGAGGTCATGATCAGCACCGTGTTGCGGAAATCCACCTTGCGCCCGGTGCTGTCGGTCAGGCGGCCCTCGTCGAGGATCTGCAGCAGGATGTTGAAGACGTCGGGATGGGCCTTCTCGATCTCGTCGAGCAACACCACGCAATAGGGCCGCCGCCGCACCTTCTCGGTGAGCTGGCCGCCCTCGTCGAAACCCACGTATCCAGGCGGGGCCCCGATCAGGCGGGAGACGGCGAACTTTTCCATGTACTCGGACATGTCGACGGTGATCAGCGCGTCCTCGTTGCCGAAGAGAAACTCGGCCAGCTTGGCGGCCAGGTAGGTCTTGCCCACCCCGGTGGGGCCCAGAAATATGAAGGACCCAATGGGATGTTTGGGGTCCTGCAGGCCGGCGCGGCTGCGGCGGATGGCGCGCGAGATGGTGCTGATCGCCTTTTCCTGGCTGATCACGACCTTCTTGAGGTCTTCCTCCATCCGCAGCAGGCGCTCGCTCTCGCTGCTGGCCAGGCGCGTCATGGGAATCCCGGTCATGCTGGAGATCACCTCGGCGATGTCGTCCTCGGTCACCTCCACCACCTCGTTGCGCACCTCCTCCTCCCAGGTGCGGCGCTTCTGCTGCAGCGCCTCCCTGAGGTTGAGGGCCTGGTCCCTCAGCTGCGCCGCCTCCTCGAAGTCCTGCCGCTCCGAAGCCTCGAGTTTCTTGCGGTCCAGTTCCTGGATCTCGGATTCGAGCTGGCCGATCTCCTCGGGCGGGCTGAGCCGGGCCAGGTGGACGCGGGAGCCGGTCTCGTCGATCACGTCGATGGCCTTGTCGGGCAAATAGCGCTCGCTGATGTAGCGGTCGGCCTGGCGCACGGCGTAGGCCACCACCTGGTCGGCGTAGCGGACGTGGTGATGGGCCTCGTAGCTGGTGCGCAACCCCTTGACGATCTCGATGGTGTCCTCGACCGAAGGCGGCTCGACCATGATGGTCTGGAAGCGGCGTTCCAGGGCGCCATCCTTCTCGATGTACTTGCGGTACTCGTCGAGGGTGGTGGCACCGATGCACTGCACCTCGCCGCGGGCCAGGGCCGGCTTGAACATGTTGGAGGCGTCCAGGGTGCCCTCAGCGCTGCCGGCGCCGACGATGGTGTGCAGTTCGTCGATGAAGATGACCACGTCGGGGTTCTGCTGCAATTCGTTGAGCACCGCCTTGATGCGCTCCTCGAACTGGCCGCGGTACTTGGTGCCGGCCACCACTCCGCCCATGTCGAGGGTGACCAGGCGCTTGTCGAGCAGGATCTGCGGCACGCGCTTCTCGACGATGCGCTGGGCCAGGCCTTCGACGATGGCGGTCTTGCCCACGCCGGGATCGCCGATGAGGATGGGATTGTTCTTCTTGCGCCGGCTGAGGATCTGGGTGACCCGCTCGATCTCCTTCTTGCGGCCGATCACCGGGTCTAGCTTGCCCTCGCGCGCCAGCTGGGTCAGGTCGCGGCCAAAGTGGTCGAGGAAGGGGGTCTTGCTCTTCTTGCCCTTCTCCTTGCGGCCGGTGGTCTTGCCCTCCAGCACCGCCAGGGTCTCTTCGAGGGCGGTCTTGTAATCGACACCGAAGGCCGCCAGGATCTGGGCGGCCACGCCCTCCTTGTCCTTGAGCAGGGCCAGGAGCAGATGCTCGACGTCGACGAACTGCGTCTTCATCTCCTTGGCCTCGTTGGCCGCCACCTCCAGGATCTGCTTGGCGCGCGGGGTGAAGGGCACCTCGCCGATGGTCATGGTGCCGCCCGAAGTGGCCACGTAGTCTTCGACCGATTGTTTGACCGTTTCCAAGTTCAGGCCCAGGTTGGTCAGCACCGTGACCGCCTTGCCCTTCCCTTCCTTGATGATGCCCATCAGCAGATGCTCGGTGCCGATGTAATTGTGTCCCAGACGCGCTGACTCCTCGCGGGCGAACTGCATCACGCGCTTGACACCATCAGTGAACATGTTATTCATCGGGGAAACCTCCTGGGCTACAACCCGGCGACAGCGCCCCGGCGCAATTCTTGAGTGAAACTATCAAAACCCCATATTCTTGTCAAGCAGCCCCGGCGCCTCTGGCCGCTCCCAATTCCGCCAGTCGCTGGCGCACCAGTTCGGCGCGCCGCACGTCGCGCTCCTCGGGCTCCAGCGCGCGCCCCGCGCCGGCCTGCAGATGCGAGGGCTGGGTGAGGATCATCAGGTGATTCATGAAGCTGGCCGGCACCTCCTTGATCAGCCCCAGGGTGTACCCCAGCCGCAGGGCCGAGAGCATGTTCATGAACTCCTGGCTGGTCAGGATGCGCGCATGGGAGAGAATGCCATAGGCGCGCCAGATCTTGTCCTCTATCTGAGACCGCGCTTCGGCTATCAGGGTCTCCTGGGCGTCCCGCTCGTACTCGAGCAGTTGTCCGATGAGACGGGTCAGGGTCTCGGCAATCTCCTCCTCGCTGCGCCCCAGGGTGGTCTGGTTGGAGATCTGGAAGAGGTTGCCCAGCGCGTTGGTGCCTTCGCCGTAGAAGCCGCGCACCGTGAAGGCCATCTGCGCCAGGGCGCGCATCACCCGCTCCATGTCCTCGGCCAGCACCAGGGCCGGCAGGTGGATGAGCACCGAGAGACGCAGGCCCGTGCCGGTGTTGGTGGGACAGGCTGTCAGGTAGCCCCAGCGCTGGGCGTGGGCGTACTCGAGGCCAGCGCCCAGTTCGTCGTCGAGGGCATCGGCCTGGCTCCAGGCCTCGGCCACCTTCATGCCCGGGAGGATGGCCTGGATGCGCAGGTGGTCCTCCTCGTTGATCATGATGCTCAGTGACTCGTCCTGGCTGAAGAGCACCCCGCGCTGGCCCTTGCCCTCGGCCAGGGCCGGGCTGATCAGCCTCCGCTCGACCAGCAACCGGCTGGCGATGCCGTCGAGGGCGTTCATCTGGAAAAAGGTGGCACTGCGCAACTGGGGACTGCGCTGGGCCGCGTCCAGCACCTGGGCGATGACCCGTGCCTGATCCGCCTCGGAGGCCTTGGACATGAAGGGCCGAGTGCTCAGGTTGCGCGCCAGCCGCGCCCGGCAGCTGACCACCATACCCTCGGCGTCGGCGGCCCCGCTGAGCCAGAGGGGCAGGTTGCGAATCAAGGGGCGCAGGTCCATGGGCGCTACCTGCCTGCGGGGTGGCGCTGCCCGCCTTCGAGCAGTGCGATACGGTCGCGCAGCTGGGCGGCCTCTTCGTAGGCCTCGGCCGCCACCGCCTCCTCCAGTTGCTGGCGCAACTGGGCCAGTTCCTCCTCGGGCAGGGGCAGCACCCGCGCCTCGACCAGGCCCTTGCCCCGGTGCTGGGCGGCGCCGTGGATCCGCTTCAGCAACCGTTCGAGGGGAGCGCCAAAAGCCGAATAACAGGCGCTGCAGCCCAGACGGCCGATCTTCTTGAATTCCTCGTAGGACATGCCACACTGTGCACAGCGGAGCTGGGGATCGGTAGGGGGAGTACCCTTTTTATCGGCAGCCGGCGCCGAATCCTCCTGGAATTTGGCCATGCACACCCCGCACAGATTGAGGGTCTTCTTGTCGTCGTCGACGATCTGCACACAGATGACGCTGGCCTCGCGCTGGTTGCAGGACTCGCACTTCATGGCTGGCTCCCGTCCCCGCGGGAAGCGATTTCCATCCGCAACACCCCCCACTCGAGGTGACCCAGGCGGTCCATGCTCTCGGCCAGGACCCGGTCGTGGGTCATGACCACAAAGGCCTGGCTGTGGGCGCGGGACAGTTGGCGGATCAGTTCGTGCAGGTTCTGGCTGGAGGCGGCGTCGAGATTGCCCGAGGGCTCGTCGGCCAGCACCACCAGCGGTTTTCTGATCAGCGCCCGCACCACCGCCACCCGCTGGCGCTCGCCTCCAGACAATTCGCCGGGGCGGTGGTAGAGCCGCTTGCCCAGGCCCACGCTCTGCAGCAACGCCATCGCCTCCTCGCGGATATGCTCCTCCGGCTCGGCGGCCACCAGCGCCGGCAGCATGACGTTCTCGAGGGCGGTGAACTCGGGCAGCAGGTGGTGAAACTGGAAGACGAAGCCGATGTGCTGGTTGCGGAAGCGGGCCAGGTCGTCATCGCCCAGGTCCAGCACGTCCGCTCCGGCGATGGACAGCTGCCCGGCCGTGGGCCGGTCTAGAGTGCCCAGGATATGCAGCAGGGTGCTCTTGCCCACGCCCGAGACCCCCATGATGGCCAGCAGTTCGCCCCGCTCCACCTCCAGGTCCACCTGCTTGAGCACTTCCAGTTCCTCGCTGCCGCTCCTGAAGACCTTGCGGATGCCGCGGGCCTGCAGGATCACGTCGCGCTCCAGCCCCAAATTCTCCCCCCTCTACATAATATACCGGATAGCCTCGACCGGCAGTAGGGCTGCGGCCTTGCGCGCCGGGTAGATGGAGGCTATGAGACAGATGCTCAGGCTCACCACCGCGATGAGCAGGAAGTCCAGGGGCTGCATGTCCACCGGCAGGGAGCTGATGAAGTAGATGTCCCCGGGGATGGTGATCAGGTCGAAGCGCTGCTGCAGATAGCACACGGTAAAGCCCAGGGAACACCCCAGGCCGGTGCCCAACACGCCCACCGCCAGTCCCTGGTAAACGAAGATGCGGCGGATGCTGCTGGCAGTGGCGCCCATGGCGCGCAGGATGCCGATCTCCGGGGTCTTGATCAGGATGGACATGATCAGGTTCGACATGATGTTGAAGGCGGCCACCACGATGATCAGGCTCAGGGCGATAAAGATCACCCACTTCTCCAGCGCCATCCAGCGGAAAAGTTCTGGGGAGTGCTGGGTCCAGTCGCGCACCAGGTAGAGCGAATGAAGTTCGGCGTCCATGACCTTGCGCACCGGCACTGCCTGGTCGGGGTCGGCGACGCGGACGTGGATGGTGGTGGCGGTGTCTCCCAGGCCGAGGATGCGCTGGGCATCGGCCAGGGAGATGAAGGCGAAGTTGTCGTCGTACTGGTACAACCCGCTCTCGAAGGTGTCGGTGACCACAAAGGGCCAGAGCTTGGGAGTGACCCCGGCCAGGGCCTCCTCCACCTCCATGTTGGCCACCGTCATCAGCAGCACTTCGTCGCCCGGCCCCACCTTCAGCCGCCGGGCCAGGTACGAGCCCAGGACGATGCCCGGGGCCTTCTTGCCCACCACGGGACCCAGGTGCAGCAGGGGTTCATCGCGCAGGTGCTGGTGCAGGTCGGAGACCTGGCTGAAACTCTCCGGTTCCACACCCCAGACCAGGACCCCGTCCACCTCGCCCTTGTCCCTTCTGGCGGTGATCAACACCTTGCTCTCGATGATCGGGGCGGCCCCGACCACTCCGGGGAAGCGCCCCACCTGGTCCACCAGGCCGCGAAACTCCTCGATCCCCTCGCCGGAGAGGCGCTGGACAGTCACGTGGGCCTGCATGCCGATCAGGCGCTCCTTCACCTCGCCGGTGAAGCCGTTGGTCACCGAGAGCATGATGACCAGGGCCGCTACCCCCAGGATCACCCCGCCGGCGGCGATATAGGTGATGGTGGAGACAAAGCCGGTCCGGTGCTTGGAACGCAGGTACCGACTGGCGATAAACCAGGCGCAGGACAAGGCTCACCCCTCTTTGGCCTGCAACAGAAAGGCCTTGATGAACCCGTCCAGTTGGCCATCCATCACCGCCTGCACGTTGCCGGTCTCGTAGCCGGTGCGCACGTCCTTGACCAGGCTTGACCAGGCTGTAGGGCTGGAAGACATAGGAGCGGATCTGGCTGCCGAACTCGATGCTCTTCTTGGTGCTCTCCACCGCGTCGAGCCTCTTCTGCTCCTCCTGCTTGAAATGCTGGTACACGCGCGCCTTGAGGATCTTGAGCCCCATGGACTTGTTCTTCAGCTGCGAGCGCTCGTTCTGGCACTGGACCACGATGCCGGTGGGCAGGTGGGTGATGCGCACCGCCGAGGAGGTCTTGTTGACGTGCTGCCCGCCGGCTCCGCCGGAGCGGTACACGTCGATCTTCAGGCCTTCCTCCTTCAACCCGACCTGCAATTCCTCGTCCACCTCGGGGTAGGCGAAGACCGAGGCGAAGGAGGTGTGGCGCCGGCTGTTGGAATCGAAGGGGGAGATGCGCACCAGGCGGTGCACCCCGGCCTCGGCCTTGAGGTACCCGTACGCATAGCTGCCCCGGATCTCCAGGGTCGCCGACTTGATGCCGGCCTCGTCACCCTCCTGCAGGTCCATCACCTCGGCCTCGAAACCGCTGCGCTCGGCCCAGCGGGTGTACATGCGCATCAGCATGCCGGCCCAGTCGGCCGCTTCGGTGCCGCCGGCGCCCGAGTGGATCTCGAGGATGGCGTCCTTGGGATCGTCCACGTCGCTGAGCAGGTTGCGGAATTCGAGGTCGCCGACCTGGGTGGCCAGGCGTTCGGCCTCGGTCTCCAACTCCTGCAGGGTGCCTTCGTCCCCCTCTTCAGTGGCCAGTTCCCACAGTTCGCGCAGCTCACCCAGGTGGTGGTGCAGCTTCTCCCAGGAAGCGATGGCCTCCTTGAGGCCGCGGGCCTGGCGGGCCACCCGGCCGGCTTCCTTGGGGTCGTTCCAGAAATTGGGCCTGGCCATGCGCTCCTCCAGACCCCCCAACTCAGACTTCTTGCCGGCTAAGTCAAAGATACCCTCCCAACCGCTGGAGGTGTTCCTGGCAATCCTGCAACTGCTCGGCGAGCGAAGGCATCAGTAGGTGCTCCTTGTTTAGTGGTTGGAATTACTGCTTAAATCTAGGTCTCTGCGGGAATGGCGGCAACAGCTTCTTATCTGCGGTCCCGCACCAGGGCGATCTTGCCGGTGTGGACAAAGGTGGCGCCCCGCACCTGGTAGAGGTAGATCCCGCTGGCCAGGTGCAAACGCTGGGGGATCTGCCAGTGCAGGGCCTCTTCGGGCAGGAGGTACTCGCCGGCGCGCCAGCGCTGCGGGGAAACTTGGTCCACCAGGGCCCCAGCCAGATCGAAGATCTCCAGCCCCACCTGGTCCGCGACGGCCAGGTGCAGGGGAAAGTAGACCACGTCCTGGAACGCCGGTTGCGGAAAAGGCCGTCCGGCCCGGCTGAGTGCAGGCGAGGCGCCCTGCAGGCCGCTGGCCTTGAGCGCGTCGACCAGGCCCCAGCCGTACAGGGTGTCCGGGCCGGCCTCGCCCAGGTCCTCGGCCGACTGATGCAGGGCCTCCAGCAACTGCCCCGGCCCCCAGGAAGGCTGGGCCTGGCGCAGGAGCGCACAGGCGCCGCTCGCCAGGGGCGCGGCAAAGGAAGTGCCGTTGAGGCGCACGTAGTCGGCGCCCCGCGCCGCCACCGTCACCACCCCTTCGCCGGGAGTCACTAGGTCGGGCTTGATCCGCCCGTCGGCCGTGGGGCCGCGCGAGCTGAAGCCGGCCAGCACCCCTTCCAGATCCACCGCCCCTACGGCGATCACCCCCGGGGCGTCCGCCGGCGTGGTCAGATAGTGCCAGTCGTTGTTGCCCTCGTTGCCGGCAGCCGCCACCACCGCGATGCCCCGCTCCACCGCCAGCTGGGCGGCGCGGGTGGTCAGGCCAGTGGCGCCATCCAGGTCCTCATAGGAATAGCCGGTGCCGTCATCCCAGGTATTGTAGCCCAGGGAACTGTTGACGACCTGGGCGCCCAGGCTGTCGGCCCACTCCAATCCGGCGATCCAGCGGTCTTCGTCGGCCGGCGTCTCGGCGGCATTGTCCTCGGTCTTGGCCAGCAGGTACTCGGCCTGGGGAGCCACGCCGCTGAAGCGGTCCGGATCGCGGCCTGCCAGCAGGGCCAGGACCTGGGTGCCGTGGTGGTTCTGCGCGGAGCGGGTCTCGTCCCCGGTGATCGGCTGGCCCGCCTGGTCGCCGACCACCTCGTCGCCGTTGATGAAATCGCGCTCGGCCACCACCCGCAGCTGGCCAAAGGCAGGATGGCCGGTGTAGTTGAAGCCGTTGTCGAGCAGGGCGACGCGCACCCCCTGGCCGTACAGACCCCGGGCGTGCAGGCCAGTCACCCCGATCATGTTCAGCTGGGCGGCGGAGAGTTCCTCCTGCACCGCCTTGCTGCCGGCGGGGAGCGGCGAGGCAGGCGCCACCGGCTGCCACTGCCGCACCTTTTTCAGGCGCAGCACAAAGGGCTGGGATTCCAGCCAGGCCTGTTGATCGGGCGTGGCCCGCACACTGGCCGCGTTGAACCAGCGCGAGACACAGCGCAGCTCCAGGCCCTGGGCGCGCAGTGCGGCGAGATGGGCCTCATCGACCGGCAGGTCCAGCGCCGCCCTGGGCATAGCCTCAGGCGCCTTCCAGACAACATGACCTCCCTGTCCATCGGGCTTGTCGCGGAAGAACACCCATATCAGAGAACCCTCCTGCGCCCCCACCACACCGGCCCACAGGCAAGCCAGCATCAGGCAGAGCACCATTAAAGGACCACGGACTAGAAGGGACGGGGATGTCCTGGAGGTGTTTCCCGGGGAGTGGAGGTGTGGGGAAGGTCCGAGGGGCCGGGCAGCGGGGCAGCGGAGCCAGAGCGAGGGGGGGCAGGGAAGTGGGGCAGGGAAGCGAAGCGCGCGAGGGAAAAGGACCGCGCCTGGGGAAACACCGGAAGGGCATTCCCGGCCCGGCATACCCGCACCTGGGGAAAGGCTGGAGTGGCATGCAACGCCACAACGTATGTGGCGCTGCCCCCGACGCGAAACGCTAGCGCTGCCCATCACCTCTCCGGTCGATCACCTCCACCCCCTCGGGCGCGACAAAACGGAACAGGTTCGGCTTGAGGGTCGGCCCTAGCTGGTGATCCCTGAGGACGTAGGTGCCGAGGTTGTCGCTCTCGTCGCGCTCCTCGACCTTGAGCAGCAACCAGCGCCGGCGCTCCAGCCACACCTTCAACTGGCCGCCGCCACCGCTGGGCGGCCGGAGGTCCAACAGATAACAGGCCCGCCCATCCAGCCGGGTCTCCTCGACCCCCGCCGGTGTCCATTGGGCCGTGTAGTCGAGCAGGACCTGCCAGGGGGTCCTCACCTCGCCATTGTACTCGCTGACCACCACCTGCTGGTTCTTCTTCGAATAGACCCAGATGGCCTGGCCATCGGCCACCACCAGGTCTCCCCCTTCCACCTCCACGCGAAAGCGGTCGGGCTTGCGGGTGTAGATCCGCCCCTGCAATTTCTGGGTCTTGTCGAGGGCCGTCCAGTAGAACTGCTTCTCGAAGCGCGCCGAAAAGGTGGAGTACGCGGCGAACTGCTCCCGGGCCTTGGCCATCACTTCGGCGCCGGTGAGCGCGGTGGCCGTCTGCGGCAACCACAGCAGCACGCCCCCCAGGTACGCCAGGATCTTCATCGTTCCCCGGCGTCCAATCCGTCGTCGCCGGCGTCGGTGCCGGTTCCCTCGACGCGAATCTGGCGGGGCTTGGCCCCTTCGGCCGGCCCGACGATGCCGGCCTGCTCCAGCTCGTCCATCAGCCGGGCGGCGCGCGAATAGCCCACCTTCATGCGCCGCTGCAGGAAGGAGGTCGAGGCCTGCTGGTATTCGACGACCAGGCGCACGGCCTCGTCGAACAACTCGTCGCGGTCTTGCAGACTCATCCCGATCTCCCCTGGGTCGGCGAAGACCGCCACCTCTTCAGCCTGGTACCCGTTGGCCTTGATCGCCTCCACCAACCTCTCGGTCTCCTCCCCGGAGATGAAGGCCCCGTGCACGCGCACCGGCTCGCCCTGCCCGCCGGGCAGGAAGAGCATGTCGCCCCGCCCCAGCAGGCGCTCGGCCCCGTTGCTGTCGAGGATGGTGCGCGAATCGATCTTCGAGGCCACCTGAAAGGCGATGCGCGAGGGGAAGTTGGCCTTGATCACCCCGGTGATCACGTTCACCGAAGGCCGCTGGGTGGCCAGGACGATGTGGATGCCCACGGCCCTCGACTTCTGGGCCAGGCTCATCAGCGAAGTCTCCACGTCGGCCGGAGCCATGAGCATCAGGTCGGCGAACTCGTCGATGACAATGACGATGTAGGGCATGGCCTTTTCCGGCTCGACCCCTTCCACCAGCAGCTCGACGGGTTTGGCGGCCAGCTTGCGGTTGTAGTCGCTCAGGTGCCGCACCCCCAGCCGGGCCAGTTTCTGATAGCGCGCCTCCATCTCGGCCACTGCCCACTTGAGGGCTTCGGCGGCCTTCTTGGGCTCGGTGATCACCGGCACCATCAGGTGGGGGATATCGTTGTACATGGTCAGTTCGACCACCTTGGGGTCGATCATCAGCAGGCGCACTTCTTCCGGGGTGGCCTTGAAGAGGATGCTGGAGATCAGGCCGTTGATACACACGCTCTTGCCCGCCCCGGTGGCCCCGGCCACCAACAGGTGGGGCATCCGGGTCAGATCCGCCACAAAAGGCTCGCCGACGATGTTCTTGCCCAGGGCGATGGTCAGCTTGGATTCGGCTTTGCGGAAAACCGGCGATTCGAGGATTTCGCGCAGGTACACCATCTGGCGCGTCTGGTTGGCGATCTCCACCCCCACCACTGACTTGCCCGGCACCGGCGCCTGGATGCGGATGCCCTTGGCGCTCATCACCCGCGCCAGGTCGTCGGCCAGGACCACGATGCGGTTCACCTTGACCCCGGGGGCCGGTTCCACCTCGTAGCGGGTGACCACCGGACCGGGGCTGACCTCCACCACCCGCCCGGCCACGTCGAAATCGCGCAGGGCCGCTTCGAGGACGCGGGCGTTTTCCAGCAGCTGCTCCCGATCGATGCCCCCCTGCTCCTCGGGAACCTCGGCCAGCAGGCCCAGCGCTGGCAGCTTGTATTTGCCCGCGGCCTTCTTGCGCGGGCCCGCGCTGGTGGTCGGGGCCGCCGGGGCAGCGCGCAGCGGGGCCGGCTCCACCACCCTCGGCCTGGGCCGCTCCGCCAGGACCGGCAGGGGCCGAAGCTCCACGGCAGGGGGCGGCCCCTCCAGCACCTCAGACAGACTGTGCAGCTCTGTGGGCGGTTCCGGGTCCGCAGGCACTGGAAGGACCGGCACCGGGGTACTGCGCCGCTCCTGAGCTTCGTCCCCGGCGATCTTGATCCGCTGCTCCGGCTCGGGGTCAGGGGCTTCGGCTGCTCGGGTCTCTTCCTCCTCGCGTTTCCGCTCGGCCCTGCGCCCCATCCAGTCGCGGCCCTCGCCCCACCGGCGCGTCCCCCACTCCAGGCCGGCGGCCCCGACCCGGACCAGGTCGGTGGTGAGGATCATGGCGGCGAGGAAGAGGGCGCCCAGCAGGATGCCCGAGCCGATCCTGCCCCCATAGGGAATGAGGATGGCGTTGCTGGCCTGAATGCCCAGCCAGCCGCCCAGCTTGTAGGCCGTGTGCGTCCCATAGGTGGGCAGCCCGGCCCCCAGGCTGAAGATCAGCGCCATGCCCAACAGGCCAGCACTGCGGAGAACCCCATCGGCCAGGAGCTGGCGCCGCAACCGGTTCCATCCCCACGACAGGGCCACCAGCGGCAGCACATAGGCCCCGTACCCGATGCCCAGGAAGGCCCAGTAGCTGAGATGCGCGCCGATCCGCCCTCCCCAGTTGAGGCCGGCATCCCGGCTCGAATTGGGAAAATCGTGCGGCGAATAGGAGATCAAGCTAAGGGCGAGAAAAATACCCAGAGCCCCCAAGACCACCCCCAGTGCCTGGGCTATTCTTCCCGAAGTCTGTTCCTTGTCTACTAAGGATGCCATGGCCCTTCCTCATCTGTGCCATGAGATCGGGGAGTTGCCAGACTGCCGGCAGGCCAGGGGGGACTGGCGCGCCTGTGAGAAGCCGTCTCAAAATGCGCTTTGCGGCTTCTGGTGCTGCTACAACATGCCGGAACGCTTGCGGAGCACCCATTCGGCCGCCAGCAGCACCATGGCCAGGACCAGGGGCCAGACCGGGCCCCACAAGGCCAGGGAACGGTGCTGCTGGACCAGGCGCGGCCGGGCGCCCAACTGCTCCACGACCTGGTGCCACTGGGCCAGCGGCCGGTACTGGCCGCCGCTGAGCCGGGCGATCTCTTCCAGGAGCGCGGGGTTGGCCTTCAGGTCCGCCGACTCGACCGTGTGCTGCTCCACCACAAAATGCCCTTCATCGGCGCCGATCTGGGCCTGGCCGGCCTGCACCTGGGCGCGCCAGGCGTACTCTCCTGGTCCCAGGCCGCGCCACAGTCCGCGGTACTCGCCGCGGCCCTGGTCCTGGAGCTGGAGGCCCTGGTCTTTGTCCAGGGAGACCTCCACTGCCGCACCGCTCTGTGGGCGGAGCAACTCGTCAAAAACCTGGGCGACGAAGGCCACTCCTTCGCCGCTGCGGTAGATGGGCCGCTCGGTCCAGACCCGCACCCGCCCGGCAGGGGTTTTCAAGGCCAGCCATTTGACCGCGTTTTGCCAGAAACGGCGGATGGTCTGCGGCCGGCCCCCAACCCCGCTGCTGACCAGGTCGAGCCGCCAGAAGGAGCCGGAGAGCGCGGCGATGACCTTGCCCTGGCCTGCTCCTCCCGCCACCATCAGCGGCGGCTTGCCCTGGATGCTGCCTTCCACCAGCACCGCGGCGCCCTCTTTCCGGTGTACGCCCTCAAGATATCCGGGCAGGGGCGGCAGCTGAGTCCATGGATCGGCCCCCTCCTTTTCCTGGACCAGGCGCACTACTGGGTGCTCGCGCCCTTCCATGCCCATGCCCAGGGGGACATCCTGGGCGATAAAACCGGTCCCGGGAGCCAGTTCCACCGGCAGGATCTCGGCCAAGGCCGGCACCAGGGTGCCGCCTCGCCAGGTCCGTGCCCCTCCCACCAGCAGCAACCCCCCTCCCTGCCGCACGTACTCGATCAGCAACTGCCCCGTTGCTCCTGCCACCAGATCGGCCCCCGGATCCACCAGGACCACGGCATCGGCGGTGGCCAGCACCTCGGGACTGAGCTGTTTCCCCTGATAAAAACGCCCGGCCTGTTCCTCGACCCTGCAATCGACCACCAGGGTGGAATCCGCCTCCAGGCTGCGCCGCACAAAGGCCAGGTCCAGGCTGGGCCCGCCGCCCACCACCAGCACCTTCAGCCGCTCCTGGAGGACCTGGACAAAGACCAGGGCGGTGTTGTTGTCGCGCGCCACCTCTCCCTCCAGGGACGCCACCTCCAGGCGGTAGATATGGGGTCCCGCCCCTCTAGTCCGCAACTCAAAGGCGATGCTCTGGGGACCGTCAGCCAGCACCAAGGGCTGCTGGTCCAGTGTCTGCCCTCCTTCCGAGAGCAGCACCTTCACCTCCCGCCCGGCGTATCCCCAGCTGCTGAGTTCCACCTCCAACCGCAAAGGGCGCCCCAGATAACCGGCCTCTGCCGTGCGGGCGCGCGCGATGCGCAGATCCGCCGGGGGCTGGATGCTGCCCACCCCCACCGCATATACCGGCACCCCTCCTTCGGCGGCGACCCGGCCCGGATCCTCTCCCAAGTTGTGGGCCCCGTCCGAGACCAGCAGCACCCCGGCCAACTGTTCCCGGTCGGCCACCTGTTCCACGGACTTGCCCAGCGCCCTGGCCAGATCCGTGGCCTGTCCGCCTACCCCGACCTGGGCCAAGGTGTCGAGGGCCAGGGGATAGGGGGTCTCGGCAAATCCCCAGACCGCCAGCCGCGCCGAGGACAGGGCCTGGGCGAATTCGGGGCTGGAGAGGACCGCGGCAGCGCCGGCAAAACGGCTCTGCCCCTCTTCCACCACCCCCATGCTGGGACTGGTGTCCACCAGCACCAGCACCCAGGGATGGACGACCTGCTTGTTCCACCAATCTACCACCACTTCGGCCAATACCGCCAGCAGCAGGGCCATGGCCAGGCTGCGCAGGGCGATGAGGGTCCAGCGCACCGGGGGAATGACTGCCGGCAGGGTATGGCGATAGCAGTAATAGGCGCCGGCCAGGGCCAGGGGGATCAGGGCCAGCCATATCCAATGTCCCTCCAGGTACACCTGGAAGTCCAGCCACTCAGCCATGCGGCGAGGAGAGGCTCAGGCGGGGCACTGCATCCAGATCCAGACCGGACCTCCTGCCCTGGGAGAGGTGGAAGAGGCCCGCCGCCGCGATCATGGCGGCATTGTCGGTGCACAGCACGGGGGAGGGATAATAGAGCTGGCCGCCCCGGGCGCGCACCGCCTCGTCCAGGCAGGCGCGCAGGCGGCGGTTGGCCGCCACCCCGCCGGCCAGCGCCACGGTCCTGATTCCGGTGTGCTCCATTGCCCTGAGGGTCTTGCCCACCAGGGCATCCACCACCGCCGCCTGGAAGCTGGCCGCGATATCGGGCAACTGCCGCTGCAGCTGGTCGCCGCTCAGGCGGCGCACGTGGTTGAGCACCGCGGTCTTGAGACCGCTGAAGCTGAAGTCGAAACTCTCGTCGTGTTCCAGGGCCCGCGGAAAAGGGATGGCCTGGGGATCGCCCTTGGCGGCCCACTCGGCCACGATCCGCCCCCCCATCACCGAACCGCTGGAGGCCAACAGACCGAGGAGTTTGGCCACCTTGTCAAAAGCCTCCCCCGCCGCATCGTCGCGGGTGCGCCCCAGCAATTCGTACCTGCCCAGCTCAGCCACCCGCAGGAGTTCGGTGTGCCCACCCGAAACCAGCAGGGCCAAGAAGGGCGGGGCAAGACAGTGTTCGATCAGGTTGGAAAAGATATGCCCTTCCAGGTGGTGCACCCCGATCAGCGGCTTGCCCGCGCCCAGGGCCAGGGCCTTGGCCAGCGACAAGCCGACGATGAGCGAGCCCACCAGGCCCGGCCCCCGGGTGACGGCGATCCCGTCCACCTCTGCCAACCCCAGGCCCGCGCCGGCCAGCGCCGCTCTCACCACCGGCACGGCAGTGCGCAAATGAGCCCGAGACGCCAATTCCGGGACCACCCCGCCGAAAAGCGCATGCTCCTGCTGCGAGGAGATGACGTTGGCGCGCAGGGCATAGGTCTCGTCCACCACCGCCGCCGCGGTCTCGTCGCAGGAAGTCTCGATGCCCAATACCAGCACCTCAGCCTCGCCATCCCCCTGGCCAGCCCGCCATCTCAGCGGCCAGCCACTTCCACCCGGGACGGCCCCAGGGCAATCACCTCGAATGAGCTGTCCGGTCGGGCCTGGACGCTGAGGCCCCCACCGGTGTTTTCCTCCCGGTACTCCACGTAGAGGTACACCTGCTCAGGCTTCAACCTGCCGATGATATCGGCTCCTCCCCGCACCCTGACCCGCACCCTGGCCGGCTCCAACTGGATATTTCTCCCGCCCCCGTTGTGCACCTGCACCGGAACCTCGGCGATCTCGAATTCTGCCAGTTCCTGGACTTCGATCCGCACCCTGACCGTGTCCGGGCTCAGTTCGAGCCGTATCCCTTCCGGAGGGCGCAAACCCACCTGCAGGTCCACGTCCTCGTGCACGTCGCGCAGCACCAGCGAGTCGGTGTGGATGGACTTGATCTTCTGGAGGCGCTTGCTGGGCCCGGTAAACTTGACCTGGGGCGGGTCGATCCTCACCCTGCCGATCTGCTTGTAGGCCTCGGCGATTTCCAGGTCCAGCACCGCCTCAACATCGACCATCCACTCGCTGCGTTTGTCGATCTCGACTTCGATCTCCCTGGGCTCGACGATCTTCCGCACCTGCACGTCGGCGCCGACTGCGAGGTTTTCGACCTGATCCGGACTCAGCCGATACGAATACACGCTCCCGGGGCTGTTGCCGCGCGGCTGCACCCGCAGAAAAAAGCCGTCTTCCTTGAGGGAGAGCAGATCCTTGCCCCGGCCTGAAACCAGGACGCGCACCCGGCTGGGCAGCACATTGGCCACCATCAATTCCTCTGCGGACAAATCGGGGGGAATTCCCTCCACCTGCAACCGGATATCTATCTCCTTCTGATAGGTATGCTCGGTCACCGCGTGGAACCACAGGAGCACCGCCAGGGCACAGGCCCCACCTTTGATCCCCCAGTCGCTGAAGTTTCTCTTCAAGAGTACGCGCTGCCTGCCCGAGCAAGGGCGCTGTCGATCTATAACAGTAGAAAAGGCTCCTGCGATGGGAGCCTTTGAGTTCCTCGAGCTGCGATCTGTATCTCTGCGCTGCGCTGTCCTCAGCAGGAGATCTCCTCTGCGCCTTCAGGGAAAGAGCTGAGGGAGACGGATCACTTATACGACTCTTTGATCTCTTTGCCGATGCTCAACTCTCCGTTGTCTATTCTGATGTTGAACCCGCATTCCGGATTGGAGCAAGCCCAGGCCTTGTAATGGATCGAAGCCCCATCCCGGCCATAATCTGAGAGCGGGACGAGCACGCCCGTATTGCACTTCAGACATGGTGGAAATGTCTTTTCCATCCTTAGACCTCCCCTCCCTGATCAACACTCAGGAATTGAGTTTAGCTATATGTAAATTATGCCTTTGCCCAATTTAGAAACGAATGGATCAAATGTCAATTCAATTCATGCCCACCTGGTTGCTCCAGTCAGCCGAAGATCTGCGGTGGGCGGCATACTCGAGCACAGCCAGTTCTTGAGCTAAGGTCTCCACTGAACCCGGCCGGCAGTGGCGCACCTCAGCCAGGGCGGCTCTTGGATCTCCCACCAGGTGGACCAGATAACAGGCCAGCATGGTCCCGGTGCGCCCCAGGCCGGCCCGACAGTGCACCACTACCGGCCGGCCTTCTTCCAGCGCTTTGTCGACGAAAGCGATAAAGGTGGAGATCTCCTCTACCTTTGGTGCCTGCATGTCTTCTATGGGCAGGTGCAGGTAGCGCATCCCCTGCTGGCCCACCGGACCTTCAGCGAGGGGTTCCTCGGTGAGGGAAGCCAAGGCCCGGACCCCCTGGTCGGCGAGCCAGATCAGATCCTCTGTCAGCTGCTCCTGGTTGCCGTCGGGCCTGTACCCCCACCCCCCAAGCTGCCCTGCACCTCCTAACTGGCCTGGCAGAAGCCAGCTGAAATTGTAGATCACCCTTCACCCCTTCTGCGCCACCATCCCCGGCCCTTCGACCCACTCCTCGCCGTCTTCCCCCACCTCCTTTTTCCATATCGGGACGATTTCCTTGAGCCGGTCAATGGCATAGCGGCAGGCCTCAAAGGCCTCCGCACGATGGGGACTTGAGACGGCGATCAACACGCTGATCTCGCCGATCTCCAGGCGCCCCACCCGGTGGACCATGCCCAGATCCTGAATCTTCCACTTCGCTTCGATCTGGGCGCCGATCTCAGCCATCTTTTTCTCGGCCATCTCGGGGTAAGCCTCGTAGACCAGATATCGAGTAGGCTTGTTATTGGCGTGGTTCCGCACCACACCGCAAAAGGTCACCACTGCCCCGTTCTGGTCCTGCAGCACCTGCCGGTACAGCTCATCGGACTCTATGCGCGCTTCGGTGATTTTGAACAGCATCCTGTTCATCCGCCGCTGACGGGAGGAATCAAAGCCACTTCGTCTCCATCTTTGAGCACGGTTTCACCACCGACATATTCGGCGTTGACCGCCACCAGGAGTTTTTCCTTCAGGGGCTTCAGCCTGGGGTAGCGCAAGGCCAGCTCTTCTCTCAGCCCGCCCGCGCTGAGTCCTTCTATTACCTCCAGATCGAGTTCTTTGCCGCCGACCGCGTCGCGGCAGGAAGCAAAGAGCAACAACCGGATTTTCATCTGGAAATACCGCGTTTTTGAATTTTTAACGAATATAACCGGTTCACCCAGGCAGGCGCAAGCCGTACTCCGCAGGGACAAAAGCAGGGGGGCCGTCGAGTTGCCAACAGCCCCCCTGAGATCAACCGCATTCAAGCGATTTTACCGTATAGGCACGACCCTCACTTCAGCAAGGCCATTTTCTTGACCGAAGTGAAATCGCCAGACCTCAGGTGGTAGAGGTACACGCCACTACCGACCTTGGCCCCG
Organism: Candidatus Latescibacterota bacterium; assembly: GCA_016187725.1. Classification (GTDB taxonomy): domain Bacteria; phylum Latescibacterota; class UBA2968; order UBA8231; family UBA8231; genus SICG01. Next base: position 18,701 of record JACPJE010000163.1, on the reverse strand, counting down.
CTGTCATCGAGCCCGTCCCAGAGGTAGCTGTAGCTTCCCGCAGACAGGGCCTGGCCACTGGCCAGGGTGCGGACATGCTGACCTGTCATGCCGTAGATGCTCAACTCGACAACCATCTCCGCCTTCAGATCGAAGGCAATGGTCGTCTCGGGGTTGAATGGATTGGGGAAGTTCTGGCGCAATTCGTTGGCCGTTGGCAACACCCGGGCCGGCGAAAGCAGCACCGCGATCACACTGGACCGGGCAGTATGCCCGCTCAAGTCGATCTGCTTCAGGTAGTAGTAGAGCGCGTCAGCCGCAGGATAGCTGCTGTCGGTAAAGGAATAGGTCATCAGTTGGTCCGTGGTGCCAGCACCCAGGACCAACTCGCCCACCTTCTCGAAGCGGACCTTGTCGGTGCTGCGGTAGACTTCCCAGCCCAGGTTGTTGGACTGAGAAACCACGCTCCACTGGAGCAGAATGTCCTTGTCGGCCGTGAACTGACCCGCGAAGCTGGCCAGTTCAGCCGGCACCGGAACATCCCAGGTAGCGCTGAAGGCGACGCTCAGATCGCGGCTCACGCCGTCCGAGTTGGGAGCCGTGGTGGAAGCGGTGACCGAGAGGCTGGTGCTGCCGGCCGACTTGTCGCCCTCGGAGTCAAAGACCACCGTAGCGGTGCCATCCGCACCAGTGTTAGAAGTAGCAGAGCGGCTGGCGCCGGCGTTGATCTGCACCACGGTGGTGCCCAGCAGGTACACCGGCTGGGCGCCGTTGTTGGTGATGTTCCAGGTGATGGTCTGGCCAGACTTGGCTGCGCCGGTGGCATCAGTGAACAACACCGAGAAGGTCGCTTCGCCATCGCTAGCGTCGGCCTTGTTGCCGGTGCCCACTGCCGAAAAATCCAGGCTCAGGTCAGTGGCAGAGTTGGCAGCCAGCATGGGCTCAGTCACCGGCGGGGCAGGCGGGTTGACCGTGACGCTCAGGTTCAGAGCGGCCGTCGAAAACACGTCCCTGGCGCTGGAGCTGGGCCCGAGAGAGATCTTCACCACCGCGATGGTAGCCTGGGTGGCAGTGGTCATAGTGGAAGATGCCTTCAGAGTAAAGGTACCCAGCGCAGCGGCACCGTTTACCGCAGCACCGAAAGACGCCGCACCGCTTTTCACCTGGTTGGTAGTGCCGGAAGGCAGCTCGATACCCGGTGAAATGGCGAAAGACGGATTCTGCGCGAAGGCAGAGGCAGCAAGGTCAAACGCATCTGCTGGAGAGAGTTCCAGCGTAACATCGAACTGCTTAACATTTACCATGCCTGCGGCTGATATTGCCACATCAACTGTCGCACCCGGTCCTACCCCGGATATTTCTATCGGAGTAGTGATAGAGAATGTCGCTCCTGCATTGTCGCCCGCAAAAGCACTACCTGACAGGGTGAGCAAAACAGCGAGGGCAAGCAGCGAGGCTTTGCGCACGCAGTTCTGCATCTTCAAAATCTCCTCGTTTAGAGTCGCCTGCCGATGGGGGTAATAGTGAGATGGGACCCTGAGTTAGGGCCCCATCTCACTCACTCATCCTGCTGAGAAGAAGCCGGCTTTTACTTCAGCAACAGCATCTTCTTGGTCTTCTGGAAGTCTCCCGCCTGGATATGGTAGAAGTAGATTCCAGAGGACAGGGGCTGACCGTTGTCGTTGGCAGCATCCCACTGGACCACGTAGCGGCCGGCGTCCTGATGATTCGCGACCAAGGTGCGAACCACCTGACCAACCACATTGTAGACTTCCAGTTTGACATCGGCGGCCTCGGGCAGCTGGTACTTGAGGGTCGTTTCCGGGTTGAAGGGGTTCGGGTAGTTGTCCGCCAGATGGTAGACTTCTGGGCGGGTCTGCACCTGAACCTGTCCGAGAGAAGCGACCTGGTTCAAGCCATAGCTGCCGTCCTGCAACTGAGCTTCAGTAAGCTCGATCCAGCTGTTCTCGATCTCCGCCTTGGTGCGGAAGACCAAGCTGACACCGAGGTTACCTTCAGTGGCAGTCTGGCCGTAGGCGACGATCGCCACCGAGCCATCAGCCTTGTCGGCGACCTGGGGCTGGGCCAGCTTGCTCTCGCCAAGCAGGGTGTTTTCGCTCGCCACGCGGACGAACTCCAACACGCTCGGATCGTAGTTCACGCTGAAGCCGTAGCCCTTGACCTCGACGAAGTCGGCCATATCGACCGCCACCGTCAGTTCTTCGCCGATGCGCGGCAAGGTGCTGCCGGCATTCAGGTCGAGACGAGCGCTGGTGTTGAGACCAGCCAGCACCGGCAGGACCTTGGCGGCGCCTTCGATGGCTTTGCCGAAGTTATCGGCGAAGACGAAGAAGTCGTCGAAGTCGATCCGATTGTCGGGACGGAGATCGAAGGCAGGATCGAAGCCTTCGTCGCCCGCGGTCAGACCAAAGCGATCCGCCAGGACGAAGAAGTCGTCGAAGCCGACCTTGTTATCCATACCGAAGAGACCCAGCACCACGGCGCCGGCCCGGTCGAACACCCGGTTGCGGATGGCCATGGCCGTCCGCTCCATGGAAGCACGGGCCTCGTTGTCCTCATCGTAGGCGCTGACCTGGTAGGTGTAGCGCTCGCCGTTGAAGACCGTGGCATCGGCAAAGGTGGTCTCACCAGAGCCGGTCTTGCCGACCAAGGTGTAATCGCCCCTGCCGCTCTTGCGGTAGACATTGTAACCCTTCACACCCGCGACCACGTCAGAGGAGACAGGACCCACCGCGCCGGGGATCATCCGAGTTATGGTGCCGTCCGACTCGGACTTGACCCAGTTGACGGTGATGCTGCCACCTGCATCGCTCGGGGTGTCGAGCGCGCGCAGAGCCGTAATAGCCTCAGGCGCGATATTGTCGATGGCCCGCACCGGTTGCTTGGTGTAGACCTTGGCAGACTGGACCACCAGAGGCAGGGTGTCCTTCATGCGAGGGGCGATGCCCTTCTGGATGAAGGCCAGGGCCTCTGGAGTGAGGGTGGCGAAGACCGGAGCCTTCACCATCTGCTTCTTCATCAGCTTCTGAGCCATCCGCTCCATGGGCGAGGCGGTGACCCCATTGATGAGCTTGGCCGTGGTTTCGCGCCCGCGCTCGGCAGAAATCGCCCAGTTGGTAGCAACCCCGTCCAAGGTGGCGACCACCACGTGCATGGCGCCCTCAGTACCGGGAACTGCATCGACCTTGGCCCAGGGGATGTACTTGCTGGTGGGCTCGGCCAACTCGACCAGGGCACCAGTGTCATCGAGGTCGTAATCGACCACGATTTCGCGCCAGATGCGATAGGCCGTGAGGGTCTCATGGTCATCCGAAGGAGCGAAGTTCAGGAGGATAAAACCACCCTGATCGCCTGCGCCGTCAGCGCCCATGTAGTCCTGCGCCACGGGCTCACCCGGAGCAGCCAGTTCGCCGCCGGAATCGCCGGCTGCGAGCACCAGGATGCTGTCGGACTTGCCGTGGATAAAGTTGTCGCCGACGTCTGTGGGGACCGAGCCAGGCAAGGTGGTCGTTTTGGCAATCACGTCGCGGACCCGGAACACCAAGTCATTGCCGGTGAAGGACTCGCTGGTGGCCCAGAAGCCGCCAACGCCCTTTTCGACATAGATACCGCCGGCCTCAAAGGGTGCATCCACACCCAGCTTATTGGCGGTGACGTTCACGTACCGGTTGTCCTTCACCCGGGTGTTGCCATAGACATCGACCAGCTTGAGCGCGACCCAGAAGGCTTCGCCCTCATTGACCGTATCCGGAGCGCTGACCCAGATATGGTCGTACTTATTGGGATTGATAGAAATCACCGAGTCCAACTTGCCAGAGTAGATGCTGGCCGAGTTGGTGCTGTCGACGATGCTGACGCTCAGGGTATCGACCGAGGTAGTGTCCTTGATGATCACCGTCCGGCGACCAGTGACCCAGTCGTCGGCATTCAGGGTGATTCGACCATTGCCGAGGTCGGTAGCGCCTGTGCCGCTCACCACCGCAACCCCGCCTCCCTTGCCACCGCTGCCCGTGACCTTGAGAATGGCACTGCCTTTGTAGGTCACTGCATCCGTGGACTTGGAGGTCTGGGCAACCACGGTGAAGGTCAGGGTGTCGCCAGCCAGAATGGGAGAGCCGTACCCAGTCTTGGCAGTGTCTGCCGTGATGGCGAACTTGGCGATGACCGGCACCGTAAACGCCGTGTCGTAGACAAAGGTGTCTGCCGACGAGCGGGTGAAGTTGCCGGCCAGGTCGCGCGCCAGGACCGAGAGCACGTACCGGGTGCCAGACCTGAGCGAGTCGACCGGTAGGGTCTGCTCGGTACTAGTATTGGTCAGCGAGGAGCCGCTGAGACGGCGCGTGCGCGCCTTGGTATCGTCGGGACCGGCAATACCCAGGTACGCGATCACCACGCTGTCTGCCGGCTCACTCAACCTGAAGACCACCTGAGAGGTAGTCTCTTCGATGGTGTCCAGACCAGAAGCATCGGTCGGGAAGAGCCGGCTGAGGATGATGTCGTCCACGTCGATATAGACATTGGCGCGCGAAAGCGCAGGACCGACGTTTAAGGCCAAGTCAACAGCCTGGAAGCTGATGGTGTGGAGACCGGTGCGCAGAGAATCGCTGTTGCGGGTAACGCGCACCTTCTGGTGCCCAGAACCCACAGGGCTGAAGATCTGCACCGAAGAGCCGTCGCTGCCCTTGGCCACCTGCAGGGTGTCATTGGTGCCTTTGTTCCCCAACGAGGTGAAGTCGAGTTTGCGGATAAAGCCCGTGGCAGTGCCGACCGCACCCACACCTAAAGGACCGTTACCCAGCTCAACATCGGCGAAGTCGCGCCCACTTGCCAAAGCGATGGTCGCATCGGCAGTGGAACCGTCGAAGCCGATGATCAGCGAATCGAGGGCTTCGGGGAGATTCCAGCTGAGCACCTTATCGGTGCGAGGGCCATCGCCATCATCCGGATAATTCACCGTGAAGGAGCCGCGGGTGAAATCATCGTGCAGACTGCCGTCGGCGATGGTGTCCCCGGCAACCGGCAGGATGGTGTCGCCAGCCGTGACCTGGGCATCCAGGGCCGGCAACTTGGTATCTACAAAAAAGCTTGCCGCGGCAGTGACACCCGTGGCCACCCCATCAGCAGTGGTACCGCTGCGGTTACCCGCCTTGTCCACGATGAAGACCTGAAGGGTATCGATATTGGTGGCATCGCTCATCAGGCCGGCCTCGAGCAAATTGCCGAACATTCCCTCGGCCAGCACCAGGCGATGCTGGAGGGTGTCAGCACTGCGCGCCGTCTTGCTGAGCTTAAAGGCCTTGCCGAAGTAATCGGAAACCACCGAGAGGGAGTCTCCAATCAACACTGCATTGGCCTGACCGCCCAGCTTGACATCGACCTTGATGCTATCGCCAATACCCAGGATGGTCGTATTTCCGCGGCTAAAGCCCGAAACGGTGGGGATCACCGTTCCTCCAGTGCCCCTACTGATAAACTCGCCCGGGTTGAGCGGGCGGTCACCATCTACCGTGAACAACCTGTTGGCGGCAGAGAGGGTGACATCAGTGGTATCTTCCGACTGGCTGAAGTGAGTAGGCCATGTAGGACTAGCGGGTGACCCTGAAGTGTTATCATCGACCACCAGGGCCGCAGCGCGCACCAAACTCATGGTCCCAGAGTTGGCCGTCAGCTTGCCATACCACTTATAAGTGACAGTATCACCGCTGGTACTGACCACCACCGAGTCGCCATTGCCCACGATGTTGGCCTTGTTGGCCGCACCGCGGGCCTTCTTCTGCTGGACAGCGATCAGGCCATCAGTAGAGACGATGGCGGTAGTCTGGCCATCTCTCAGGTAACGGCCCGCGCGGATGTTTTTATTCTGGCCGATCAAGACTACCGAAGCCTGGTCCAGAGAGCCAAAATCCGTCCCGGCGGCTAGATCGCCAACCACCGTCGAATCATTGACAGCCAGGTACATCACTACTTCCAAGCTGTCGACCGGGGTGAAGTCGATCACCCTCGTGGTCACCACGAAGGAAGAATCGATACCCCGGAGAGCCCCACTGTCTGCCGGCGTAGTAACGGTGACAGAGTGGATTGAGGCTGCATCCACCCTGCTTCCGAGGGCGCCGATTAGAAGGGCGGCCAGAAGCACGAAGCACTTCTTCATTATTGTTTTCCTCCTCAGGGAGTTCCCCCCCCGTCTTGAAAACGCGTTGAAAACAACCTCATCAATCGCTACAGCTGATCTCGTCTGCGTTGCACTCTTTCCTTGGGCTCGGCTACGACGAGAGGAACTTCGGTTCGTCTCGACGCCTCATCCCTCCTTTCTACCTGAAAAAGTTCTGTATGTAAGTGCGGATGTTCAAGAATACCCTTGGATTACTACAATCGATGACCCTAGCCAAACACAATATACCCTACCCCAAGTAGGGTGTAATAATATCAAAAGACCCCTGCAGTGTCAAGCATTTTTTGCCCGGAACCAAGGGGAAGTACAAATAAATCAATCTCGGCGTTCTACCCCTGTTTACTTCAGGCAGTCAAAGATATTACCAAATTAACTCTTCTCCCGCAAGCCCGTTGTGATCGCTGTCACAGGGCTCTGTATCTTGAAAATAGCTGATTATGAATACCTTAGCAAATAAAAATTCCTTTTTCATCAGGTGGAATATTCTTTTATTATACAGGTGGAATATTCTTTTATTATAGATGATTAGGATAAAAAAAATAACCTCTTATATCCTGTTTTCAAAGAGGGCTTCCATGCTCAATTGGGCCTTGCGCTATACCCGCTGGCTCCACACCGGCTGGCCAGCCGGCACCGTGGAACGCCTTCCCCAGGTGGACGAAAAGGGGCAGACCAAGGTCCCAGGCCTGTTCATCGTCGGCGATCTGACTGGCATTCCCCTGCTCAAATTCGCCGCTGATTCTGGAGCCCGGGCCATCCACCGCCTCAGTTCTGATGCCCACTTTCAGCAACTGCGCCGGGACAACGCCGATCCCGCCACCCTAGACGTGGCCATTATCGGTGCCGGAGTGGCGGGCATGGCGGCGGCCCTGGCCGCCCGCAAAGCCGGCCTTTCCTGCGCCCTGCTCGAAGCGGCGGAACCCTTCTCCACCCTGGTCAACTTTCCCAGGGCCAAACCGATCTACACCTACCCTAGCGCCATGGTGCCGGCAGGCGAGTTGAAACTCGCCGCCACCGTCAAGGAAGACCTCCTCGAAGAACTGCGCGCACAGACCACCGCACAGGGAATCCAGCCCCGCATCGCCCGCGTAGAGCGGGTGGTGCGGCAGGGCGAACTCTTTGAACTGATCGCCCCCGGACAGGAACCGCTGCGGGCCAGAAGGGTAATCGTGGCCATTGGCCGCTCGGGGAACTTCCGCAGGCTCGGCGTGCCTGGCGAAGACCTGGACAAGGTCTACAACCGGTTGCACGACCCCAGGGACTTCGCAGGCAGGGGCGCGCTCGTGGTGGGCGGCGGAGACAGCGCCCTGGAGACCGCCCTCGCCCTGGCCCAGGCCGGCAGCCGGGTCACCCTCTCCTATCGCCGGGCGGAGCTGGCCCGCCCCAAACCGGAAAACGTCGAGCGCTTGCACCAACTGGCAGGGGCACCGCCGGCCGCCAGCCCTCCCAGCGGGAATCCCGCCGCGCAACCCTCCGCTGAGGGCACCCTGGCGCTGATGCTGGGCAGCGCGGTGCAGCGCATCGAGCCCGAAGCGGTGGTGCTCAAAGACGCGAAGGGGGAGGAACACCGCCTGCCCAACGACGCGGTGTTCACCATGATCGGGCGCGAAGCCCCGCTGGATTTCTTGCGCAGATCGGGCGTGGAGATCCGCGGGGAATGGACCCTGAAACGCTGGGCCTCCCTGGGCCTGATCCTGCTGGCTTCGCTCTTTGTCTATCACTGGAAGACCGACGCCGGCATTCCGGTCAAGCACTGGTTCCAGGAGGCCGGGCTCTTCCCCTTCAACATCGGCAAACCCGCCGACCCCGCCTCTCTGTGGGGCACCCTCGCCCTCTCCATGGGCCAGCCGGGCTTCTACTATTCCCTGCTCTATTGCGGTTGCGTCGCCTTCTTCGGGTACCGCCGCGTCAAGCGCCGGGCCACCCCCTATGTCAAGGCTCAGACCCTGACTCTGGTGCTCATCCAGTGCCTCCCCCTCTTCCTCCTGCCCTACGTGCTCTTGCCCTGGGCCGGACACTGCGGATGGTTCTCGGAAAGCAGCGCGCTCAAGCCCCTGGCCGATGCCCTGTTCCCGGAGTCGCCCTGGGCCGAACACGGGCGCGAGTACTGGCGTTCCCTGGGGCTGGTCCTGGCCTGGCCCCTCTTCTTCTGGAACGTTTTCACCGCGCAACCCCTGGGAGCCTGGCTGGCCATCAGCCTGGTCCAGACCTTCGTCCTCATCCCCCTCATCGTGTACTTCTGGGGCAAGGGGGCGTACTGCGGCTGGATCTGCTCCTGCGGCGCGCTGGCCGAAACCCTGGGCGATGCGCACCGGCACAAGATGCCGCACGGGCCGCGCTGGAACCGCCTGAACATGGTCGGACAGGTAGTCCTGGCGATGGCCTTTTTGCTGCTGGGCCTGCGGCTGGCCAGCTGGCGGTGGCCCTCCGACCACTGGGTCAAAGCCCTGTACATGGGCCTGTTGATGGGCAAGGGGGCCGACTGGAGCCCGCTGGGATTTCCCTTCACCTTCCTGAACTACGTATGGTCGGTGGATCTGCTGCTGGCCGGCGTCCTCGGGGTGGGGCTCTACTGGCACTTCAGCGGCCGGGTGTGGTGCCGCTTTGCCTGTCCCCTGGCGGCCCTGATGCACATCTACGCCCGCTTCAGCCGCTTCCGCATCCTGGCCGACAAGAAGAAATGCATCTCCTGCAATGTGTGCACCACGGCCTGCCATCAGGGCATCGACGTCATGAATTTTGCCAACAAGGGGCTGCCCATGGCCGACCCGCAGTGCGTGCGCTGCAGCGCCTGCGTGGCGGCCTGCCCCACCGGAGTGCTCCAGTTCGGCCAGACAGACCCCAGGACCGGCCAACTCCTCCGCCGCGACCGCCTGGCCGCCTCGCCGGTGCAACTGAGGGAGGTGGTCAAGCAGTGACAGCTGCTGTGAGCGATAAGGGAAAAAGCGCCCTGGAACAACTGAAGTCCCGCATCCTGCTGCAAAACGGCACGGTGCTCGAGCGCGTCGAGGGCGAGGTCGAACTCGACCCTGAACGACTCCACCAACTGTCTCTTTGGACCCTCCCTGAAAAAAAACCCGCAGGAATAATCCCTACCCGTCAGGACAAAAAAGGGCTCTGGTCGTGGACGGCGCGCGTTTGACACGGGCGCTGAGTAGAATTATCTTCAAAAATTCAAAGTATTCTGATCTCTATACCCCTACCAACCCCATGGCCATGAAAAACGAGCGCCTGCTCACCACTGGAGAAGTAGCCGCTCATTGCCGCGTCTCCTACGAGACCGTCAATAACTGGATCAAGAGCGGCAAGCTCGTGGCTTACATCACCCCGGGCAAACACCATCGTATTCCTCTGGAAGGGTTCAGAAGTTTTCTCCAGCAGCACAACTGGCCGCCCTTCGCAGAACTGCCGGCGCCCAAGCCCAAGGTGCTGGTCGTCGACGACGACCAGCGGGTGCTCAAAGGCATCCTGCGCAACCTGAGCCGCACCGGCGAGTACGAACTGGCCACCGCTGCCGACGGCTTTGAAGCCGGCCTTCAGATCGCCAAATTCCAGCCGGACCTCATCGTCCTGGATCTGATGATGCCCAGAGTGGACGGTTTTGAGTTGTGCCAGAAGATCAAGTCTGCCCCGGAGACCCGGCGCATCAGGGTGCTGGTGATCACCGGGCACAGCTCCGAGGAAAACATGCAGCAGGCCCTGGCTGCCGGCGCCGACGCCTATATGACCAAGCCCTTTGCCATGAAAACCCTGCAAAAAGCCCTCCAGGAACTGTGGACCGAAGTCGGCAGGGGAGTCAAAACCAGCCGTTTCTGAAGCCGCTTGCAGCCGGGCGTAGCGCAAATGGGGGTTTCGGATAGGCTCTACTGGCGGCCCAGGGCCGCGCCGAGGCGCTCGCACAGCACCCGCAGCACCTTGAGGCGGGCGAAGTGTTTGTCGTTGCCCTCGACCCGCTCCACCAGCACCCGCCCGTACCAAGCCCGTACCAAGGGGGCCTCGCCCATGTTGGTCTTGTGGAGCAGACGGTCGGCGATGGCCTCGAAGGCCTCGTACATCTTCCAGTGCCGCTTTTCCCTCTTGGTGACCCGCCAGCGGGTTAAGGGATCCTTTTCAAGGGCGTCGAGCCGCTTCTTCTGGGTAACTCAGTGCGCAACTGTGGAACCTGCTGTTTGTATTCCTGGCGCTAAACCTTGCGCCCTAGTTCAGCGGTCTCGAACAAAGCCTCACTTCCTTCCGCTCACAGCCAGCGGACCAGCACGTCGCCCACGAAGTAGCCCAGCGCGGCCACGCCCATGCCCACCGCCAGCATCTCCAGGCCGCTGCGCAGCAGGGCCAGGCCGGTGAAGACGCTGCGCGCCGACCCCACGGCAAAGTGGGCCAGCATGGCAATGGCAAAGGACATCCAGACGGCCAATTCGCCCTGGAGTGCGAGAAAGGGGGCCACCGGGATCAGGGCGCCCACGGCAGTGGCGATGCCGGTGATCCAGCCCTCCTTCATGGGGGTGGAGCGGGGGGGACTGATCTGCAACTCACTGCTGATCAACTCCTGGAGGGCGCGCTGCGGGTCGGCCATGACCCGGTGGGCCAGGTCCTTGGCCTGGGACTCTTCCATCCCCTTGCCCATATAGATGAGGGAGAGTTCCTCCTCCTCCAGCTCGGGCATCAGCCGCAGCTCTTCCCGCTCGATGGCGATCTCGTGGGTATAGACCTCCTGCTCGCTCTTGGCCGCCAGGTACCCGGAAGAGCCCATGGAGAGGGCGTCAGCCAGCACGCCGGCCAGGCCGGTGACCAGGATGAGGTGGGCGTCCACCGCCGCACCGATGACCCCGGCCACCAAGCCGAAGTTGGCGGTCAGCCCATCGTTGAAGCCGTAGACCACGTTGCGCAGGATGCCGCTGGATTCGAGGTGGTGCCAGGGCTCTCCCGGGGTGCCGGCCAACTCCCCTAGGGCCCGGGCGTGCTGGGCCGATTCCTTGGCCAGAGTGTAGGCGGTATCCCTGGTGTTGTCCGCCCCGCTGCGCCGGTAAAGCGCCAGGTAATTCCGCACCTCGTGGCCTTCCTCGCGGAAGAGCATCGGCACTAGCAACGAAGGGCCGAAGCGCTGCGCCAGCCACACCAGGAAGCGGGCGCGCACCGAGGGGGAGGGCGGCCTCTGGCCCAGACCGCGCTCGGCCAGCACCTGCTGCCAGAGGCCGGCATGGCGCTCCTCCACGCTGGCCAGCCTCTGATAGAGCCTCTGGCGCTTGGGGTCAGACTCCAGTTGAGACAGGTTGCGGTAGAGAAAGGCCGCGTCCGCTTCGTCCTGCCAGTGGTGCAGCCAGTGGGCGATCTCGCCGGTGGGGGTCTGCGCATTCATATCTCCAGAATCTGCGCATTTTGCCGCACCCTGTCCAGCAAGCCGGGGCAAGACAAAGGGCCGACCACACGCGGTGGCCGGCCCTAGTCGACAATCAGTTCTGCCAGTGGTGATCCCTTATTCGGGATGGTCGATGAACTTCACCGTGACCCTGGCGCCCGGGTCGGAAGCAGCCTCGTCCAGGTCGATCCGGTACACTCCGGTATCGCCCAGGTGCACCGCGCCGATATTATGCAGCCCGTCGCGGGTGGAATCGAAGATGAGGTTGCTCGGATCGCTCTCCGGATAGACAGTGAACACCACTACCCCAGCGGTCTGCGACTCGATGCCGAAGCAATCGGCGTCCCGGCCATCCGGCAGGCTGATGGCCTGGCTGTCGAAGCCGGCCATGTTGCACACCGTGCGGAAGAGCAGGTTGCCCGAGCTGGAACCGCAGGCCACGTTCTCGGCCTGGGGCAGCATTTCGCTGTTGACCAGTTCAGCCGAGCATTCGGGCGGCACTTTGTCGCCCATCATGCCCATTGGAGGCGGCATCTCACCCATAGGCGGCATCTCGCCCATAGGCGGCATCTCGCCCATAGGCGGCATCATCCCGGGCGGCGGCATCATCCCAGGCGGGACCCAGGCCTGAAATTCGCCCATGTCCAGCATCCCGTCTTTGTTGGCGTCCATCATGCCGAAGACCATCTCCACGAACATCTTCTTGGCCTGCTCGGGATCCGTGGGCATCTCCGCCGGCGGCGGCGGCAGCATGACCCCTGGAGGGGGCATCAGCATGATGTGGGGCCCCATGCCCGGTGACATGGGCGGCATGGAGGGATCCTGGGCCAGCGCCACGGCGGCGCCGGTCAGCAATACTCCAGCGGTAAGCACTGATAGTCGCATAGTACTGCTCCTTTGGTTAAGGGTGGGGCTCGAACACGGCTGCTGAAACATGCTCTGGGTGAATTGCCAGCCCTAAAGATCGCCTTTGCGGAAGAACTGCGCTGTGAGGAAAATCACACTGCCGCACAGCGTTTGAAGTCGAAAGCTGAAGACAAATAAAGCGCAAAAGCCCGGGCTGCACTGTGAGGAAGATCACGCGATAGCGCCTCAATATATAAAAAAACTCTCCCTATTCCAACTGCTTTCTACGACTCGACCTGTGACCTGCGCCGCATTGCCTGAGCCGGGGGGAATGAGTACATTTTGCCATTATTTCGCGAGGACCTCTATGGAAATACTCGGCGGACCGCTCTTCGGGGTGGCGGGAGCGGGCGAATCCCACGGGCCGGCCATCACCACCATTGTCTTCGGCTGTCCGCCTGGCCTCAGGCTGGAACGCGCCCGGCTCCAGGGCTATCTGGACCGGCGCCGGCCCGGCGGCAACAAACTGGGCACTCCCCGCCACGAGGACGACCGGCTCGTGCTCTTGTCGGGCCTCTATGCAGAAGATCACGACCGCCTGCTGGCCGGCCCTGCCCTGAAAATAGAAGGGGAAGGGGCCTCTCTGGAGACCCGCGCCTATGAAGAGGGCTGCACCACGGGCGAGCCCATCGCCGCGCTAGTGCTTTCGGCGGCCAAGCGCTCTGCCGATTACCTCCAGTTCGCCGGCCCCCAGGGCGCGGTGCGCCCCGGCCACGCCGATCTGGTCAAGCACTACAAGTCCAAAGGCTTTGCCGACGTGCGCGGCGGCGGCCGCTCCAGCTACCGCTCCACCATCTCCGACGTGATCGGCGGCTCCATCGCCCGCCTCTTTCTGCACGAGCATTTCGGCACCGCCATCTTTTCTTCCATCTATCAAGTGGGCCCCCTGCAGACTCAGGCGCGGCTGGCCGACCGGCTGGCCGAAGCAGATGACCTCCAACCCGGACAACTGCTCCAGCTGGAAGCAGCGCTGGAAGCCGCCGAAATCCACTCCCTGGACCCGGACTTCGCCCGCGCCGCCGGGGAACTGATCAAGGCCACCCGCCAGGAGGACGACTCGCTGGGAGCAGCGGTGGAGGTGGTGGCCGTACAGGTACCGCCCCTGGCCGGCGAGCCCCTGTACCAGAGCCTCAAGCTGCGCCTGATGGGGGCACTGGGCGGCCTGCACGCGGTGCAGTCCTGCGAACTGGGCTCGGGCCGGGAAGTGGTGGAGCGCCGGGGCAGCCAGAACAACGATCCCATCCGCCACCAAGGCTACCAGAGCAACCATCACGGCGGTCTGCTGGGCGGCATTACCACCGGCATGCCCCTGGTATGCCGGGTGGGCTTCAAACCCACCTCCACCATCGCCCAACCCCAGCAGTCGGTGCGCAAGAACCTGGAGGAGATCGAATTCCAACTGAAGAAGGGCCGCCACGATCCCTGCGTGGGCGTGCGGGCCGGCATCACCCTCGAATCCCGCCTGGCCATCGAGCTGATGAACGCGGTGCTGATGCACCAGGCCGGCAGGGTGGACGTGGAAAATTTCAAAATATTCCCGTAAGGGAGGGTTTTAAACCCACCCTTACGTCATTACCCATTAGGAACCCTCTATGCCGCAGACCTTTGCCTTCGACGAAATAGGCCGTCTCCCCATGCCAGGCGACAATGCGGCCATCGCCATCCGCCGTCTGGAAGCCGGCACCCTCATCCGCTGGCAGGACACTTCCTTCGCCCTCGACCACACCGTGCTCGAAGGGCACCGCTTTGCCGTGCGGGCCATCTCCGAAGGCCAGGCCCTGCTCTCCTGGGAGCTGCCCTTTGGCGTGGCCCTGGCGCCCATCGCCCCCGGCGCCTATGTGTGCAACCACGGCGTCCTCGAGGCCCTGCGCATCCGCCAGCTGGATTTCGCCCTGCCCGAAGAGCCCAATTTCGCCGATCAGGTCCACAGCTACCACCTCGACGAGCCCAGTTTCCACCCCGGGCAGCAGCTGCCTCTTCACGAGCAGCCCGGCACCTTCATGGGCTACGACCGCGGGTCGCGAGGGGTCGGCACCCGCAACCACATCGCCCTCATCGGCACCTCCTCGCGCACGGCCAGCTTTGTGCGCCTGCTGGCCGAGCGTTTCCGCGGCAAAAGCGGCGACACCTTCGACGGGGTGGTGGCCCTGGGCCACACCGAAGGCGGCACCGCCACCACGCCCAACAACCAGGAGCTGCTCTTGCGCACCCTGGCCGGCTGGATGGTCCACTCCAATGTGGGCGCGGTGCTGGCGGTCGACTACGGCACCGAGGCGGTGACCAACCGCCTTTTGCAGGACTACCTGACCGCCCATCACTATCCTCTCGATCAGGTGCTGCACCGCTTCCTCTCCCTCAGCGGCGGTCTGCAGGCGCAACTGGCGGAGGCCGAGCGGATCGTCGGCGAATGGCTGGACCCGGTGAGCCGCGCCCGACGCACCCATAAGCCCCTGGCCCACCTGAAGATCGCCCTGCAATGCGGGGGCTCGGACGCCTTTTCCGGGGTCTCGGCCAACCCGCTGATCGGCTGGGTGGCCGGCGAGGTGGTCCGCCACGGGGGAGCGGCCAACCTGGCCGAAACCGACGAGTTGATCGGCGCGGAAAGCTACGTGCTGGAAAAGGTCCGCGACCTGGAAACAGCCCGCCGCTTTCTGCACATGGTGGAACGCTTCCAGGAACGGGCCGCCTGGCACGGCACCTCGGCAGAGGGCAATCCTTCGGGGGGAAACAAGTACCGCGGCCTCTACAATATCGTGCTCAAGTCCATCGGCGCCGCCCGCAAGCGCGATCCTCGGGTGCGCCTCGACTACGCCATCGACTACGGTGCCCCCATGGAGGAACCGGGCTACTGCTTCATGGACAGCCCGGGCAATGACCTGGAAAGCATCGCCGGCCAGGTGGCCTCCGGGTGCAACTTGATCTACTTCACCACCGGCAACGGTTCGATCACCAACTTCCCCTTTGTGCCCACCATCAAGGTGGTGACCACCACTCGGCGCTTTGAACTGCTCTCCAGGGACATGGACTTCAACGCCGGCGCCTACCTGGAAGGCACGCCCATGGAGGACCTGGGGCGCCAGCTCTTTGAACTGACCCTCGAAGTGATCTCCGGGACCCGCTCGGTGGGCGAAGGGGCCGGCCATTCCCAGGTCTCCATCTGGCGCAACTGGCCGCAACGGGACGCCAGCCAGCTCGAACACCTGAAAGCAGCCGCAGAACCCGAAGGCATTCCGCTGTTGTTGAACGCGGACACCCCGATCCCCCCCGCCAGCTTTTCGGCCATTCAAGCCGGCACCAGCCACGCCACCGACCAGTTGGGTCTGATCCTGCCCACCAGCCTGTGCGCCGGCCAGGTCGCCCGCCTGGCTGCCGAGCGGCTCAATGCCAAGGGCCTGGGACGCCAGCAGGGCATCTCCCGCTTTGCCGCCCTGGTCCACACCGAGGGCTGCGGTGTTTCGGGCAGCCACGCCGAGCATCTCTACGACCGCACCCTCATCGGCTATCTCACCCATCCCCTGGTGAAGGTGGCCCTGCTGCTGGAGCACGGCTGTGAGAAGACCCACAACGACTACTTCCGCACCCACCTGGAAGAGCTGGGCGTGGACCCGGGGCAGTTCGGCTGGGCCAGCGTGCAGCTGGACGGCGGGATCGAGAAGAGTCTGGAAAAGGTGGAGGAATTCTTTGAGCGCACCCTGGGCGGCCAGCTGGCGCTCCAGTGTGAGCAGGTGGGGTTGGACTATCTGTCCCTGGGCCTGCTGAGCGCCGGCCCGCTGGCCGATCCGGCCGCCGCCGCCCTGGCCCGGCTCACCCGCTGGGTGGTGGGGGCCGGCGGCACCGTAGTGATGCCGGCCAACGCCGGCCTGCTCCAGTCTCCGGTCTATCTGGAGGCAGCGCTGGGCAGCAACCAGCCCGAGACCTCGCTGGCCCACGGCCAGTCCTTCGAGAACCCGGGCTTCTACATCATGGACACTCCCACCGATCACTGGGTGGAGACCCTCACCGGCCTGGGGGCCACCGGGGTGGAACTGATGCTGACCCACGCCGGCGAGCATCCCATGCAGGGCCACCCGCTGGTCCCCCTGGTCCAGGTCTCCGGAACCGAGCCGGTCCTGCGCGCCTATCGCGGCGACCTGGACCTGGCACTGGAGGGCGAACCGGAGGGTTGGTCCCAGCAACTGCTGCAGCTGCTCCTGGAAGTCGCCTCGCGCCGCCAAAGCCCCAAAGCCCTGGCCCAGGGCAACATCGACTTTCAGATCACCCGGGGACTGCTGGGGATTTCGATGTAGAATACGGACAAGGGGGGCGCGCTGGTAATTTGAGCGGCGGGGAGATGACCCTGGAGGCCTCTCTCGGGGAGTGGCCGGGTAGGGAAGGACGCGGGAGGGGGGGCGGGGAGAGCGGAGCGATAGCGAGCGGGGCGGCAAGTCCGCGCCTTGAGAGAGGCCGAAATGGGTCGCTCCCCGACGCCTACCCTAGACTGTTGGGACCTTCACCCCCAATTCCGCTGCCGTCTTGCCGATCTCGGCCCAGGTGCGCTCGGGGATCTCGATACCTTCCCGGAGCCGGCGCGGGCGGGTCTCCTCCTCGATCTCCCCGGGGGCGTAGACCTTCTTGAACCCCGGCAGGGGTTTGGCCGAACACACCCAGGCGGCCAAACCCTCCACTTCCTCGACATAGGTGTCCAGATCCGTGAAGGCCGAGATGTCGATGGCCAGCGCCATCACCCCGTTGCCCCCGCCCTTGTCGCCCTTGGTGCAGCCGGCCTGTGAGAGGGGCCCCACCACCATCTCCACCATCATGGCCAACCCATAGCCCTTGTGCCCGAACTGCAACCCGCCCAGCGGCGGCACCCCGGTCTCCTCGGCATTGCGGTAGCGCTGCCCTTCGGTGACGTACTTGCCCTGCTGGTCGATGAGCCAACCCTCGGGCAGGGGCTGGTCGCGGATCAGCTTCTGCTCGATCTTGCCGCCGGCCACCGTAGTCATGGTCATGTCGAGCATGAAGGGCGGGCCCTGGCGGCGGGGCGCGGCAAAGGCGATGGGCTCGGGCCGCAGCCTGCGGTCGGCGCTGCCGAAGGGGGTCATAAAGAGCCCGCCGCCATTGAGCCAGACCATGCCCAGCAGTCCCTGCCGGGCCAGGCGCGGGGGATATTCGCCCAGGCGCCCGATGTGGGTGAGGTTGCGCAGCCCCACAAAACCAAAGGTGGAGGCACGGGCCTTGGCCGCGGCCAGTTCCAGGGCGCGGCTCACCGCCACGATGCCGTTGGCGCCCTTGCAGTCGAGGATGACCAACGAGGGGTTTTCGCGCAGCACCTGGCGCTCCTCCCAGCGCACGTAGCTCTTTTTCATCCCCGCCGCATAGCTGGGGATGAACCAGGTGCCGTGGGAATCGTGGCCGGCCAGGTGGCTGTCGACCAGATGGTCGCCCACGATGCGAGCGTCTTCTTCCGGGATGCCGGTGGCCTTGAAGATGTCGAAGGCGTACTGGCGCAGGGTTTCCTGACGGACTAGGGGCATGGGAAAATTCCGGGCTAGGGGTATGCAGGAGCAGATCCGCGTAGGGGCGGGTCTGAGACCTGCCCCTACGACCTGCCCCTACGCGGCATGTTTTTTCATCAATTCGGTAAAATAACGAAACAAATGGAAACTGTCGTGCGGTCCGGGAGAAGCCTCGGGATGGCACTGGATCGAGAAGATGGGCAACTCCCGGTGGTGCATGCCCTCCACGCACCCGTCGTTGAGATTGACACGGGTGGCTTCCAGGCAGGCGGGCAGACTGTCTGAGGCGATGCCCCAGCCGTGGTTTTCGGCGGTGATCAGGATGCGGCCGGAGGCCTGCTCCTTGATGGGCTGGTTCCCGCCCCGGTGCCCGAATTTCAGGTGGAAGATCTGCGCCCCGAAGGCCAGGCCCAGGATCTCGTGGCCCAGGCAGATGCCGAAGATGGGCCGGGTGCCGATCAATTTCCTGCAGGTGTCGATGGCATAGTGCAGCGGGCGCGGGTCCCCCGGCCCGTTGGACAGGAAGAGGCCGTCCGGCTCCAGGGCCAGGGCCTCTTCGGCGGTGGTGGTGGCCGGCACCACCGTCACCCGGCAGCCCTCCTCGACCAGCTTGCGGACGATGTTGCGCTTGATGCCGTAGTCAAAGGCCACCACATGGAAGCGGGGCACAGGCGGGCTCACCTCGTAGGGGGCGGTGCAGCTCACCTCCCGCACCAGGTCCATCCCTTCGAGGCCGGCCCAGTTGCGGGCCTTGGCCACCAGGCTCTCC
>JACPJE010000162.1 GCA_016187725.1 Candidatus Latescibacterota bacterium | reverse complement strand
GACCTGCCGGCAGCTCAAGGCCGCCCCCGAGACGCGCGAGATCCCGGTGATCTTCATCACTGCCCGGGACGAGGTGGAGGGGGTGGTGGCAGGTTTTGCGGCCGGCGGGGTGGATTATGTCGCCAAGCCCTTCCGCCAGGACGAGGTCCTGGCGCGGGTGCGGACCCACCTGGAGAAAGCCCGGCTGATGCAGGCGCTGCAGCAGAAAAACCGCGACCTCGAAGCCGAGATCGCCCGGCGCGAGGCCCTCACCCAGGAGCGCGACCACCTGGCTGGCCGGCTCTCCCTGGCCAGCGAACGCGAGGCCCAGCGCTGGGGGTTGGGAGCCCTGGTGGGCCAGAGCCCGACCCTGAAAAAAATCCTGGAGGACATCGACCTGCTGCAGGGCGCTCCGCACACCGCGGTGCTGATCTTGGGCGAGAGCGGCACTGGCAAGGAACTCATCGCCCGGGCCATCCACGCCAGCTCGGACCGCGCCGAGGGCCCCTTTGTGCCGGTCAACTGCGCCGCCATCCCGCGCGAACTGGCCGACTCCTTGCTCTTCGGCCACCGCAAGGGCGCCTTCACCGGGGCCGACCAGGACCAGATCGGCTACTTCGAGCTGGCGCACCAAGGGACGCTCTTTCTGGACGAGGTGGGGATCATGCCCCTGGAGCTGCAGCCCAAGCTGCTGCGGGTGCTGGAGGAGCGGGCCGTGCTGCCCTTGGGGGCGCGCCAGCCCCGGGCAGTGGAGGTGCGGGTGCTGGCGGCCACCAATGCCGACCTGGAAGCCCAGGCCCAGCGGGGGAGCTTCCGCCAGGACCTGTATTACCGGTTGGCGCGCTTCGTGGTGCAGGTGCCCCCCCTGCGCCAGCGGCGCGAGGACATCGGCCTCCTGGTGCGGCATTTCCTGCAGCTCTTTGCCGTGGAGATGGGCGTCGAGCCCCCGGAGATCAGCCCCCCGGCCCTGGCCCTGCTGGAGGGGTACGGTTTCCCCGGGAACGTGCGGGAACTGAAAAACCTGGTGGAGCGGGCCCTGATCGAGAGCCAGGGGCGGGAAATCCGCCCCGAGCACCTGCCGCTCTTGGGGGCTGCGGCGCCAAAGGGCGAGCTGGCGATCGAATCCCTGCCCTTCAACCTGGAGCAGGCCGAGTTGTTGCTGATCCAGCGCGCCTTGCAGCAATGCGGAGGAAACATTATGGCCGCGGCGCGGCTCCTGGGCGTCGAGCGCACCAAGATCTACCGCCGGCTGGGCCGGCTGAGCCAGCTGCCCCCGCCGCACGAGCCCGCCTGAGGCAATAGCAAGGGGTTGTAGGGCAGGGCATGCTGGCCAGGGAATGGGTACAGGGGTTCTCTGGCCTGGACCGCTTTGCAGAAGACCGGGGCGAAGGAGGGGTGGACCTTCATCCTGGTAATTACTTTGTTGCACTTTTCTCAATTTATAATTATTCTGCTGCATAGCTAACGGTTTTGTGAAGGAATGATGAAACTGAAACCGATCGGCTACATGGCCCTGGTCGAGCGCTTCGGGTTGGAGGTGCTGACGCCGGCTTTGTCGTCGTATCTGCTGGAGCGTGGGCGGCGTCGAACCAGGGTGGAGGAGGCCCGTGGTGAGGAGTTCTACCCGCCACGGGATGATCCCGGGTCTGAATGGACCGATCACTTGTGGTTCGCGCTCAAGCACGAAGGCGTCAATCTGGAGGTTTTGGCGGCGTTGTTTCGGAACGCGCCGGAACAGGAGCTCACCGCCTGGGTGGCGGCGGCGCCGATCAGCCGGTACACCCGCATCGCCTGGTTTCTCTACGAATGGCTGACCCGCCGGCGGCTGTCGTTGCCCGATTTGACCCAGGGCAACTACGCGCCGGTACTGGACCCCCGTCGCTGCCATGCCTTGCCAGCAGAGCGCGGGGCTGTGCGGGTCCGGCGCCAGCGTGTGCTGAACAACCTGCCGGGAACGCCGGATTACTGCCCGCTGGTGCGGCGCAGCGCGGCGCTGGAGTTGCAGATCGAGGCCCGCCTCGACGACCAGACGCGCGAGCGGCTGTCGCGGTATCCAGAGGCGGTGATTCACCGGGCTGCCCAGTACCTGTACCTGAAAGAGACCAGGTCGTCTTATGCGCTCGAACGGATCGAGCCGGACCAGCGCCGGACAGCCCGGTTTGTCGAACTGCTGCGCCAGGCGGGGCGGATGGATTGTTTCACGGAGGCAGGGCTGGTTTCCCTGCAGCGACAGATCGTGGACGAGCGCTATGCGGCGGCCGGGTTCCGCGATTTCCAGAACTACGTCGGACAAAACCTGGGGCCAGGCCGCGAGCTGGTGCACTATGTGCCGCCCAAACCGGAAGATCTGCCGGCATTGATGGAGGGCTGGATGGCGAGTTGCCGGCGCCTGCTGGCCGGCGGCGTGCATCCGGTGGTCGCCGCGACGGTGGCCGGCTTCGGTTTCGTATTTCTGCATCCGTTCGAGGACGGCAATGGCCGCCTGCACCGCTTGCTGATCCACCATGTGCTGGCGGCGGCCGGCTTCACCCCGGAAGGGGTGCTTTTTCCCGTCTCGGCACTCATGTTGAAACAATTGCCGCGCTACGATGCTGCCCTGGAGTCCTACTCGCGCCCCCTGCTGCAACAGGTGGAGCACTGCTTTGCGAAAGAGGGCAAGCTGCGGGTGAGGAACGAGACGGGCTGTTATTACCGCTTCCCTGACCTGACCTGGCTGGTGGAGCAGGTGTTCGGTTTCATCCGGGATACGATCGAGGTAGAGTTCACCGCGGAACTGGAGTATCTGGCCGCGTTTGATGAAGCGCGGCGGCTGATGCAGGGCGTGGTGGACATGCCGGATCGCCGGCTGGATCTATTCATCCGCCTCTGCCTCCAGGGGAAAGGGCGGCTGGCGCGCGGCAAGCGGAGTCAGTTCCGGGAGCTGTCGGACAAGGAAATCTCCGCACTTGAAAAGGTGGTGGCGCAGGCGATGAGACGCCGTCCCCTGGGCCAGGCGGATGCAGTGGGGAAAAAGAGACCGTAGAGCGGCTGGACCGGGCCGCGGCACCATGACCTCTACCCTGCTTTCCAGCCGGGAAATGACCGAGGCGGTCGTCCCGATTTTCCCAGCCAATTGGCGCTGCGACAAGCCGGCCTGGGAGCGGAGCAGATGGAGTGGAGATCAAGAGATCCGCTTCCCCGAAGAGGGAATGGGTGCGGGGGTTCTCTGGCCTGGACCGCTTTGCAGAAGACCGGGGCGAAGGAGGAGTGGTCTGTCTGTGTCCGCACACCCTTCCCCTCGCAGAGAAGGCCACCGCCATTCCTGAGGAGCGGAGGACGTATGCGGCAGGTGGCACGGCAGCTGGTTGTCGATGACGTGGCCACCAACCGCGAGGTTCAGGTGCAGGGCAGGGGTTTCTGCTCAGGCCATACACCCGGGAAATTTCCGAAAGTGCACGGGGGTGCGGTCGATGGCGGTGTCTGCTTCCAGGGAGAGGTTCACCACGGTGATCTGGGCCGGCGCGTACGCGGCGGCAAAGCTGCGCAGGCTGCGCGAGAGGGTGGGTCGGCGGAGGTGCTGGGCCTTCACCTCGAAGGCCTCTGTCCTGCCGCCATCCAGGACCACAAAATCCACCTCGGCCTGGGACTCGGTGCGCCAGAAGCGCACCTCGGCCAGGGGATAGCGACGGCGCAGCCAGTGTTCCACCGCGGTTTCGAGGAGGGGACCACTGTCGGGACGGGCCTCCCAGTCGGGGAAGCCGGTGCTGACCAGATTGCGCAGGCCGCAGTCGGCGAAGAAGACCTTGGGCATCTTGGTTATTTCCTTGCGCGGGTTGGAGGCGAAGGGGAGGAGCCGGCGCACCACAAAGGTCTCTTCGAGGTGGAACAGGTACCGGGCCAGGGTGTCGCGCGCCGCGTCGAGGGTGCCGGAGAGTTCGTTGAGGTTCACCAGGCTGCCAGACTGGAAGGCGAGGAGACGAATGAACTGGCGGAACACGTCGAGCCGGTTGAGGCGCAGGAACGAGTCTGCGTCGCGGTCCAGGTAGCTTTCGTAGTACTCCAGGAGCAGGCGGCGCTTCTCGGGGACTTCTGCTTCCAGGGCGACGGCCGGATAACTGCCGTAGGTCAGATAGTCCTGCCAACTGGTTCGCGGGCCCGCTGCGACCTGGTACTCGGCCCAGTCCAACCCGCCCAGGCGCAGGATCCTTTTTCTGCCCGAGAGGGTCTCGCGCACCTTGCTCCTGATCTCCAGGGACGACGAACCAGAGACGATCAGTTTGACCGGCAGGCCCAGATCCCGGACGCCCTTGAGGAAAAGCCCGGGGCTTTCCAGCCGCTGCACCTCGTCGATCAGCACAAAGGTCCGGCGTTCGGGCATACCGATGAAGTCGATCAGGGTACCTGGCGTGGCGAGCACGTCGGAACAGTCCAGGGTATCGAGGTCGAAGAAAAAAAGGTCCTGAGGGTTAATGCCAGGGCGTTTGAGCAGTTCGGCGACGATGTTGAGCAGCAAGGTGCTCTTGCCGACCCGGCGCGGGCCATAAACTACCACTATTTCGTCGTCTTTCAGCCAGAGGTCGAGGTCATCCAGGCAGGTGCGGCGGATGGCCGGTGGCTTCACGGGCTGGCCGCTGCGCCACGGGTTTTTGATGGCAAAGAAGCGGTTGTCCATAATCTACCCCGGAAAATACAAATTTTCTATGGAAAGGTAGCAAAATCCGGGGATACTGACAAGCGCGTACTTTGTGGCGCATCTACCAAAAGAAAGGCCCAGCGGAGGGTTCCGCCGGGCCTCTGCACTACCTGTTGCTGTCCGCTGCGACTACTTGGCGAAGAGCATCTTCCTGACCTGGACCTGGTCGCCGGCCTCCAGGCGGTAGAAGTAGACCCCTCCGGCTGCCTGCAACCCAGCCGCATCCATACCGTCCCAACTGACCGTATAGGCGCCGGGTATCTGCAACTGATCGACCAGCACCCGGATCTGCTGACCCAGCACGTTGTACACGCTCAGTCTCACCTGCCCGGCCTCGGCCAGCACGTAGGGGACGGTAGTGCTGGGGTTGAAGGGGTTGGGATAGTTGGCCAGCAAGCCCGTGCCCGTCGGTAGCACGGTTTCTGCGCTCTGACCTGAGGCCAGCTTGGCCAGGGGTGCCGGTCCCTGGGGCTGGTAGACCACCCCTGGGGTGTGCCAGCCACTCTGCGCCACCACCTGGGTCCGCACCCCGACGATGATGTCCCGGGCGATGAAGGAACCCACTGCCGTGGAGCCCTGGCGCAGGTGTAGGGTGCCGTTGGGCACATACAGGTTGCCCTGGAAACTGGCCTGCTGGCCGATCTTGACGGCCCCTGGGCTCCTGCGCAAACGCCGGCCTTCCGGGGCGTCCTCCTCGTCAGCCCCCTCGTCGTCGTCGTGGTGGTTGCCCAGCCGGCCGTTGCGGCCCTCGACGTAGACCAGGAT
>JACPJE010000161.1 GCA_016187725.1 Candidatus Latescibacterota bacterium | reverse complement strand
ATCCTCAACCAGGCCCTGGAGGCCAGGCAACTATTGGAAGAGCGTTTCGGGGTGGGGACTGAAGTGTGGAGCGTCACCAGCTTCCGCCAGCTGCACCAGGAAGGCATGGAGGCCGAGCGCTGGAACCTGCGCCATCCCGGGGAGAGCGCCCGCCTGCCCTGGCTCAACCAGTGCCTGGCCGGCCGGGAGGGAGCCTTTGTGGTGGCCTCGGACTTTCTCAAGGCCCTGCCCGATTCCATCGCCCGCTGGTTCCCCCGCCCGCCAATCTCCCTGGGCACCGACGGCTTCGGCCGCAGCGAGAGCCGGCCGGCCCTGCGGCATTTCTTTGAGGTGGATGCCCGCACCATCGCCTTCGCCGCCCTGGCCGACCTGGCTCGGCAGGGCAAGGTGGAGGTGGAGGTGGTGCAGCGGGTGCAGCAGGAACTGGAGATCGATCCCGACAAACCCGACCCGGCGCAGAGCTGAGCGCCTCATCCCCGAGTGAAGGATCTTCTATGAAAGTGGACCGCGGCCGTTTTCTCGAAGAAGGCTACCTGGTGGTGCGCAACGTGGTGCCGCCCGACCAGCTGGAGGCCGTGCGCGCCAGCTACGAAGGACTGGTGGACAAGCAGCGGGCCCTCTGGGCAGCCCAGCGCAAACCCGACGACCCTCCCGGTGGAGCCTGGGAGACCTCCCCCCAGCCCCGCCTGGGTCTGAGCCGCCCCCCGCTGGTGCACCAACTCGACGCCCAGGCGGTCCCGGCCGTCGAGGCCTGGCTGGGCGAAAACGCCCACGGGGTCAGCAGCCAGCTCCTGAATACCCCGGACGCGGCGGCCACGGACATGATGCTGATGTGCAACCCGGTGCGCGACCACGGCCCGGCGGCCTGGCACCGCGATCTGCACCCCATCGACACCGCCCCTCTCCAGGGTTATATCGACGACATCGCCGAGAATGGCCCCCGGTACGTGCAGTGGAACATCCCCCTGTACGACGACAAGGTATTGTGGGTGATCCCCGGCAGCCATTTGCGGCGCAACACCGCGGAGGAGAACCGCTGTCTGCTGGCTGATCCGCGCGCCCCACTGCCAGGTGGGGTGCAGACCCAGCTCCGGGCCGGCGACGGGGTGGTCTACATCCTGCCCATCCTGCACTGGGGCAGCAACTACACCCCCGTGATGCGCCGCACCATCCACGGCGGCTTCTCCGACTTCGTCCTCTACCCTGATCTGGAGTACACGCGCTACCTCTCCCCCGCGGGGCAGGCAGCTTTTGCCCGCTGGGAGGCGCGCAGCCAGGAAAAGCAGCGCCACACCGAAACCGCCCTGCGCGCCGCCATCGCCAAAGACGGGCCGGCCTATGTCGCCGCCCTCGACCAGCTCCATCCGGGCCGGGGCGAGAAGGGCCGCCTGCTCAGCACGGTGTTCCTCTCCAAACTGGTGCACGCCATCCGCCTGAAGAAACACCCCGAGGTACAGGACATCCCCGCGGACCTGCGCAACCGCCTGGGCGGCTCGCACCCCCTCACCCTCAACTGGGGCCCAGAGTTTGCCAACCGCTTCACCACCGCCGAGGCCGACGCATTCTGGACCCGCTTCGCAAAACTCGACGCCCTGCTGAAGACCGAAAAAGAGCAGTTCATCCCCGGGTACCAGTCCGGCCCCATGATCTACCACTTCGACGAGATGCCGGCCAATTACCAGGTGGCCGACTTCATCGCCGGGTGGGAGGCCGCAACATGACCACCCCCTTCTGGTTCAACCGCATGGTCGAGTACTGGGGCATTCCCCTGCACCTCGACCTCGTCGAACACACCCGCCGCGCCCGCCTGCAGGTGCTGCAGATCGGCGACTTCGGCCCCATGTTCTATGGCCTGGCCGACGATCCCCATGTAGACCGCCACTGGGTGGCCATGCCCCTGGTGGGGGTGCGCGAAAACCTCGCGTACGTCGCCGAACTCTTCCCGCGCCTGCACGAGGCCGGCGCCCGCATCGTCGCGCAACTGAGCCTCTCCTGGAATTACGGCGACCACGAGACCCGCAAGGGCCTGTGGTCCTCCTGGGAAAACATCTGGACCCCCGACCTGCTCGGGCCGGCTCCTTGCGCCTCCCCCGGCGAGGCCATGGAGCAGGTGGCCGGCGGAGCCCTGCGCTCTTGGCCCATCCCCGACCGGCCGTACCGCACCTACTCGGGCTGCTGCTGCAACCCCCACTGGCGGGCCATGCTCCAGGCCATGGTCCACCAGGCCCTCTCCCTGGGGGTGGACGGCTTCATGGCCCACCACAACTTCACCTCCTTCTGCCGCTGCTCCTACTGCCGCGCCCGCATACTCCCGGTGCTCGGAGAAAAGTTCAGTGACGCTGAATTGAAGACCCTCTACGGCAGCGCCGACCTAGCCCAGGTCGAGGATCTGCTGGCACCCCTGGCCACCTGCCCGGCCCCGCTGCGCCAGCGCTGGGACCTGGAGGTGCAGCGGGACGTCCACCTGCGCCGCAAGGAACTCTTCGACGAACTCTTCCTCGACTTTGCCCGGGCCCGCAAACCCGACCTGCTGCTCTCCCAGTGGTACCACAAGTACGACTTTGGGCCCAACGACGAGCGCAGCCTGCTGCCCACCCCCCTGTGGGCCAGGGACGAGGACTACATCTGGTACAGCCAGGGCGGGCACAAAGGCCGCAGCGCCATCGCCAAGGGCTACCTGGCCGACATGGGCCTGCCCTCCCGCTTCACCCACGCCGCCGGCAATGGCCGGCCCTTCATCATCAACAAGTACGATTCCCGCCGCCTGCGCCTCTCCATCGCCGAGGCCGCGGCCCACGGGGGGGCCTCCCTGGCCTACCACCTGCCCGAGATCAGCGAGGCCGGCATTGGCCGCGACGAGTACTATGGCCCCATCATCCGCTATCACCGCTTCCTGGCCGAGCGAGACGCCCTCTACCATCCGGCCAGGCCCTATTCGCAACTGGCCCTGGTGTACCCCCGCCGCGCCGAGTTGGAGGCCGAGGCCGAGAGCCTCGATGCCCTCAAGCGCCTGGGCCGACTGCTGGAGGATGACCATGGTTGGAATCCTACGTGGAGAAGGGGGGAAAACTGCTCTTCACCGGAGATACCGGAACCTTGTTGCCCGATGGCAAACCCTACGCGGATTGCCCGCTGCAGAGCTGGAAAAAGGGCCGGGCCGGCACCCTGTACCTGGAAACCGGCCCCTGGAAACCCGAGATGCGAGAGATCGCCCAAGGGATCGAGATGCCGGTCTATCCCCTGCCCGAGCACGACGAGTACGCCCGGCAGTTCCGCGGCCAGTGGCGCCCCTTCTGCGGCCCCTCCTGGCTGCGCACCGATGCCCCCTGGTACGTGCGCAGCCGCGCCTGGAAACCCGCGCAGGCCGAGGCCCTGGTCCTCCACTGGGTCAACTACCACCAGGACGAGGACAGCCTCATCGAGGTCCCCCTGCCCACCGGCCCCCTGCAGGCGGAACTCAGGCTGCCTTCCGGGCACGAGGTGGACCGCGTGGAGTGGCACTACCCCGAGATGCGCGAACCTTTTATCTTAGCGCACACTGCGGCCCATCACCGGGTGTCCTTCACCATCCCCAGCTTGATCGTCTACGGCCTGAGCGTGGTCCATCTGAAGGCAGGATAAACGAAAAAGCAGCGGCGGGGAGATGACCCCAGCGGGGCGGGCCGCGAGGGTTAGCGCAGCGGCAGGTGGAGGGGGGGCTTTCGCGGGGAGCGGTGAGGCAGGGAAGTCCGCGTGGTGGTGCGGCGGGGTAGCGGAGCTATGCGAGCGAGGGAGCAGGACGCGCCTGGCGAAAGGCCGAAGTGGGTCGCTCCTCGACGCTGCCCAACCTATCATCATCTCTCTACAAGGAGCCATTCATGAGCCTCGAAGTCATCTCCAAGAAGGTCCTCGACCTCATCCCCGCCGACGTCCAGGTCGAACGCCTGGCCACCGGCATGCAGTTCACCGAAGGCCCCGTGTGGAACGCCCGGGGCCAGTTCCTGGTCTTCAGCGACATCCCCGCTGACCAGATGAAACGCTGGTCAGCGGTGGACAGCGTGACCGACTACCGCGTGCCCTCGGGCAAGTCCAACGGCCTGGTCTACGATCGCCAGGGGCGGCTCATCGCCTGCGAGCACGTCAACCGCCGCGTCTCGCGCACCGAGGCCGACGGCAGCATCACCACCCTGGCCTCGCACTACCAGGACAAGAAACTCAACAGCCCCAACGACGTGATCGTCAAGTCCGACGGCAGCATCTACTTCTCCGACCCGCCCTACGGCCTGAGCGAGGCCTTCGGCGCCCCCGGCGAGCAGGAGCAGCCCTGCCAGGGGGTGTACCGCCTCTCCCCAGACGGCAAGACCCTCACCCTGCTGGTCGACGACTTCGACCGGCCCAACGGCCTGTGTTTCTCCCCCGACGAGTCCCTGCTCTATATCAACGACACCGCCCGTATGCACATCCGCGTCTTCAAGGTGCAGGCCGACGGCAGCATCGACAAGGGGCGGCTCTTTGCCGAGGAAAAAGGCGAGGGCGGGGTGCCCGACGGCATGAAGGTGGACGTGCGGGGGAACATCTTTCTGACCGGGCCGGGCGGCCTCTGGATCCTCTCGCCGGCCGGCGAACACCTGGGCATCCTCAAGGTCCCCGAGAGCACCGCCAACCTGGCCTGGACCGGCCCCCAGTGGCGCACCCTGATCGTCACCGCCACCAGCTCAATTTACCGGGTGGAGTGCAAGGTGTCCGGCATTCCGGTCTGAGCCTAGCTGCAGCCCCGGCACGGCTATGCCGGGGCTGCTCCATCAAGCCAGCATATCCTTGAAGGCTCCCACCGGCACTGGCGCGTCCTGGCCCAAGAGCCAGTTCCACATCTCCTGGCGCAATTCCCATTCCTTTTCGTCTATCCTGCCCAGCTTCTGCCTCGCCCGGGCCACCCACTCTTCTACCCGCTGCACGGTCTGATATTCTGCGACCTCTGTCATCTCACTCCCTCTATTTTACCATCGACAATTTACGGGTGAACAATTAGCAGAGCGCCTCAGACAAATAAACACATCGCCGCACCGCCTTCAACCCCCTGCTTGCCCGCCCCTGCTTCTCTTTGTACCATTTGCCCGCACTCTCACCCCCAACCAGGCAGGTCCCCATGAAGATTACCCGCGCCGATCTCTACCAGGTGGAGGTCCCCCTGATCCCACCCATCGCCAAGTACTTCCCCAAGATCTACGACATCACCCTGTGCCGCCTGCAGACGGACGAGGGTCTGGAGGGCATCGGCGAATCCGCGATCTACACCCTGACCCCCCAGGAGCGGGGGCGGCTCGAAGCCAAAGCCCAGTCCTACCTGGGACAGGATCCTCTCGCCCTGGACCCCTTTGCCCAGCCCGATCTCTTCACCTGCGCCCTGCTCGACATCGCCGGCCAGGCCTACGGCCTGCCCATGCATCGATTCTTCGGCCCCAAGGTGCGCGACAAGGTCCCGGTCTCCTACTGGTCCTGCCACATGGAGCCCCGCGAGACCGCCGCCGAGGCCGAGGTGGGGGCGCGCCTGGGTTTCACCAACCACAAACTCAAGGCCCGTTCCTGGGATATCGTCGAGACCGTGCGCCTGATGAAAGAGGCCGCCGGGCCGGACTACACCGTGGGGGTGGACCCCAACACCGAGTTCCGGCTCCCCCACGTTGCCTCGCGCTTAGCTGCGGAGCTGGAGCCCTTTGGCACCGTGGCCAACTTCGAGGACCCAATGCTCAAGGAGAACCTGGACTGGTACCGCCTGCTGCGCGAGAAGACCACCATCCCCATCGCCCTGCACATCGGGGTGCCCCAGGGCGCCAGGCCCTGCCGGGGCAGCGAGGTGCTCAAGGCGCTCAAGGCCGAGTGCATCGACTATGTGAACCTCGGAGGCACGGCCAGGGAGATCAAGAGCGCCGCGGCCGTGGCCGAGGCCGCAGACGTGCCCTGCTGGGTGCAGATGGGAGGGGTATGCCTGGCGGTGATAGCGGCCTATTCCGTGCAGGTCCAGTGCACCATCCCCAACGCCACCCTGCCCTGCGACGAATTGCCCTTTGTGCGGGTGGCCGACGTGTTGGGCGGCAGCCTGGTCCGCGAGGGGGACCACTTCCTGGTCCCCCAGGGACCAGGGTTGGGCGTCAAGCTGGACATGGAGGTGGTGGAGAAGTACCGGGTGGCCTAGTACCGCTTATCAGGCGCCAGCAAGGTTTTTGTACGGGAGAGCAGTCTGCGCCGGTCGTCCAGACCGTTCAGGCCACCGTTGATCTTGCGCGTAACAGTCTCCAGATCGTCCCGGTCCGCAAAGGCGTTGAGCTGGCGCCGGTCCCAGAACCAGCCCGCCACATCGACGCAGAGTTGGTCGTTCTCGGCAACCTGCTCTGGATGCGCTTCGACATCCACGACAGCGGACCTCGGAAAACTCCGTCAGTCCGCTGGTGCGGCTGTATTCTGCGTGCTCCACGACGGGCGCGGGCTTTGCCATTTTTCCGACGCCATCCATGAGCAGGAACAGTGCCGGTAGAGCACTCATGATGCGTCCGGCCCAAAACCTCTTTTTTGAGACGGGAGCAGTTTGAGTATTTGATTGCATCAGTTTGCCTCTACCTGTCTCTCAATATCTCACCCCCCGTGCGACGGCGCCACCGGCGATTCCACCGGGCGGGGTTGGCGGCTCCAAATCCTGCCGGTGCTGCCCACCAGGCGGTCGGCCACCACGTAGAAGGCCGGCACCATCAGCAGGCTGAGCGCGGTGGACACCACCAGGCCGCCGATGACGGCGATGGCCATAGGGGCGCGGATCTCGGCGCCCGGGCCGAGGCCCAGGGAGGGGGGGATGGCCGCCATCAGTGTGGCCACCGAGGTCATCAGGATGGGCCGCAAGCGCACCGGGCCGGCCAGCAGCATGGCTTCGAGGGCGCTGTGGCTCTGGGCCCGCATCTGGTTGGCGTAGTCCACCAGGATGATGGAGTTCTTCTTGACGATGCCCATCAGCAGCAGGAGGCCGATGCCGCTGAAGATGTTCAGGCTGGTGCCCGACAGCCACAGGGCGAGGAAGGCCCCGGTCAGCGCCGGCACCAGGATGGTCAGCACGGTGAAGGGATGCAGGAAGGAGTTGAACTGCGAGGCCAGCACCATGTAGGCGACGATGATGCCCAGCACCATGGCAAAGACCAGGCTGTCGTTGGATTCGCGGTAGGTCTGACTGGCCCCGGTGAGAGTGAGGTGGTAGCCCAGGGGAAGTTCACGGCCCAGCTCCTCGACCAGCTCCAGGGCCTCGGCCTGCGAGTGGCCGGGGGCCACGTTGGCCGAGATCGAGATGGCCCGCTCGCGGTCCCGCCTGGTGATGGCCTGCAGGGCCGGCTGCTCCTCGTAGCTGACCAGCGAGGAGAGGGGCACCAGCGCGCCCGAGGCGCTGCGCATCTTGAGCCGGGCGATGTCCTCGGGCCGCGAGCGCTGCTCGGCCAGGAGCCGCGCCCGCACGTCGATGCGCCGGCCCCCGCTGCTGTACTTGCCGATGCGCACCCCGCCCACCAGGGCGTTGAGGGTGGTGGCCACCTGCTCGATGGGCACCCCCAGGTCCGCGGCCCGGGCCCGGTCGGGCAGGATGCGCAGTTCGGGCATGCCCACCCGGTAGTCGCTGTCCACGTCCACCGCCAGGCCGCTGGCCATCAGCTTCTGCTTGAGATCGCCACTGAGGGTCACCAACTGGTTCCAGTCCGGGCCCAGGAGCGCAAAACTCACCGGTAAGCCGCCCTGGGCGGTGAAGCCGGACTGCGACACGTCCTGGTACACCGCGCGCAGGCCGGGGATGGCGTTGAGTCCCTGGCGCAGCCGCGCCGCAAACTCGTTCTGGGTGAGGGAGCGCTCTTCGGGGGGCACCAGGGTGATGAACATGAAGCCGCTGTTCACCGCGCCCCCGCCGAAACCGCCCGCCACCGTGAACTGGCGATCCACCTCGGGGGCCGCCTGGATGATCTCTTCGGCCTTGAGGATGAGTTTGTTGGTCTCCTCCAGATCCGAGCCCACTGCCGTCTGCAGCCGCAACATCATCCGGCTCTGGTCCTGGGAGGGGACCATCTCCTTGGGCAGGGATCGGAACAGGAAGATGGAACCGACGAAGAGCAGGCCGCCCAGGCCCAGCACCAGGTAGGGCCGCCGCAGCCCCCCGCCCAGGACCCAGGCGTAGCGCCGCTCCAGCCGGCGGAAGCCCCGGTCCACCCACAGCCCCACCCGGTTGCGGCCCTCGCGCGAGGTGTTCAAGAGCTGCGAGCAGCGCGAGGGGGCCAGGGTCACGGCCTCCACGTAGGAGAGCAGCACCGCAATGCACAGGGTGATGCCGAACTGCATGAAGAAGCGGCCCGTCACCCCTTCCATAAAGATGACCGGGCTGAAGATGGCCACCACCGCCAGGGTCGCCGCCAGCGCCGCAAAGGCGATCTGCCGGGTGCCCTCGCGCGCGGCGGTCACCCGGTCCTCCCCGCCCTCGGCGCGCCGGAAGATGTTCTCCATCACCATGATGGCGTCGTCGACGACAATGCCCACGGCCAGGGCCAGGCCCAGCAGGGTGAAGGTGTTGAGGGTATAGCCCAGGAAGTAGAGGCAGGCCACGGTGCCGAAGAGGGACATGGGGATGGCCAGCACCACGTTGAGGGTGCTCGACAGGGAGCCGAGGAAGAGCCAACAGACGATGGCGGTCAGCAGCACCGAGACCACCAGCTCGAACTCGATCTTGTGCACCGAATCCTCGATGAACTGCGTCGAGTCGAAGTTGATCCCCAGGTCCATGCCCTCGGGTAGGGTGGGCCTGATCTCCTCCAGCGCCTGCCGCACGCCCCGGGCCACGGACACCGCGTTGGCCCCCCGCTGCTTCTTGACCCCCAGGCCCTGGGCAGGCAGGCCGTTGACCCGGGCCATGCGGCGCATGTCCTCGAAGCCGTCCTCGACCAGGGCCACCTCCTCCAGGTACACCGGGCTGCCGGCCACCTCGCGGACCACGATGCGGCGCAGGGTGTTCAGGTCGATGGCCTCGCCCAGCACCCGGACGTTTACCTCGCGGCCCTCGGTCTCCAGCCGGCCGGCCGGCAGCTCGATGTGCTCGCGCTGCAGGGCCCCCACCACGTCGGTCACCGTCAGCCCCTTCTCGTCGAGGCGGTTGGCGTCGATCCAGATGCGCACGTTGCGCTCCAGGTACCCGCCCATCATGATCTCGCCGATGCCGGGCACCTGCTGCAGTTTTTCGGCCAGCCGGTACCGGGCAAAGTCGCTGAGCACCTGGCGCGGATAGGGCCCCGAAAGCCCGATCCACATGATGGGGTTGTCCTCGGGGTTGGACTTGGAGATCACCGGCGGATCGAGGTCCCGGGGCAGGCGGCGCTGGGCCTGCGAGACCTTGGTCTGCACGTCCTGCAGGGCCAGGTCCACGTCCCGCTCCAGGTGTAATTCCACCGAGAGCGAGGCCCCGCCCTGCCGCGCCGAGGAGGTGATCCAGCGCACCCCCTCGACCTGGACCAGGGCCTCCTCGAGGATCTCGACCACGTCGTTCTCGACCACCTCGGGGGCAGCGCCCTCCCAGTTGACGTTCACCGAGATATTGGGGGAATCCACGTCGGGGAACTGGCTGATGCCGATGCGCGAGGCGGCCACGCCGCCGAAGACGATGGTGGCCGCCATCAGCATCCAGGCGAAGACCGGTTTATTGATGCAGGCTTCGGTGAGTTTCATTGTTTGGCCTCCTGGGCCGGGGCGGCCCCGCTGACCTTCACTGCAGCGCCATCAAAGAGGGCCTCGGCCCCGCGCACCACCAGCAGCTCGCCCGGCTGCAGGCCCGAGCGGATCTCCACCAGCCCTTCGGCAGTGCGCATCCCCAGGGTCAGGATGCGTTCCCGGGCCACGTTCTCGGCCACCACAAAGGCCAGGAAGCCCCGCTCGCTGGGCCGCACCGCGATCTGCGGCACCACCGGGGCCTGGACCGACTCGCCCACCGGCACCGAAATCTGGGCAAAGGCCCCGGCCCGCAGCTGGCCCCGTTCGGGATCGTCGATCTGGGCCGTGACCGCCACCATGCGCGAACTCAGGTCCGCGCTTTCGGCCACGTGGGTGATCCGGGCGCTGTACCGGCGCTGGCTGTCGCGCACCGCAAAGTTGACCTCGGCCCCCGGCCGCAGCGACACCGCGTCCTGCTCGGGCACCTGGAAGCGCAGGAGCAGCGGATCGCGCCGCACCAGGGTGGCCAGGGTGGCGCCCGGCTGCACGTACTGTCCGGTCTGCACGGTACGGGTCTGCATGGCTCCGCCCACCGGGGCGCGCACCAGGGCGTCGTGGAGGTTCAACTCGGCCAGTTCCAGGGCGGAGCGCGCCTGGGCCACCTCGGCCTGGGCGGTGTTGACGCGGGTGCGCCAGGTCTCCAACTCCTCGCCGGGAATCAGCCCGGGGTTCTGGGTGACGGCTCCCTCGCGCCGCTTCAGGCTGGCCTGGGCCTCGGCCTGGGCAGCCTGGGCCTTGGCCAGGGTGGCCCTTGCCGCCTCCACCGCCAACCTATAGCGGTCCGGCTCGATCTCCACCAGCACCTGGTTGCGCGACACCCCCTGCCCCTCGGTGAAGCGCACCTGTTCCACCACCCCCGACACCCGCGCCGTCACCTGCACCACCTCGAAGGCCTCCACCGAGCCGACGGCATCCACCCGGTAATCGACCCGGCGGGCCTCCACCGGCGCCACCTCAACCGGGAATTGCAGCTGTTTTCTGCCTCCCTGGGCCTGGGCGGCCGGGCCGCTGCCGCAGCCGGCAGCCATCCCCAGAGCCAAAAGCAGCATTCCCGCAAATCGGCGCCACTTCATCGGTCCTACTCCTCTCCTACAGGGTTCAAGCCGCGGGCGGAACGCAGATCCAGATAGGCCAGCGCCACCCCGTATTCCTCGCGCGCCAGGGCGACCTCGGCTTCGAAGAGCCGGGCGCTGGCGTCGGCCACCGCCAGGGCGCTGGTCAGGCCCTGCCGGTAGAGTTCGGCAATCTGGGCGGCGTTTTCGCGCGCCACTTGGGCGGCCACCTGGGCCTGGTCGATGGCCGCCTGCTGGCTGGCCAGGGCCACCAGGGCGGTGCGCAGCTCCAGCGCGGCGCGGCGGGCGGTGGCCTGGGCCTCCAAATCGGCGATGCGGGCCAGGGCGCTGCGCTCGCTGCGGTCGGCCCAGAGCTGGCCCCGGTCGTAGATATTCCAGCTCAGGTCCATGCCCGCGGACCAGTCGCGGGTGCGGCCGCTCAGGCCCCCCTCGTTGGTCATCCGGTACTGGCCGTTGGCGCTCAGGCTGGGCAGCAGGCGGCGCAAGGGCTCCTCGGCGGAGGCAGCTTGGGCCTCGGCATGGCGCCGGCTGGCCGCCAGATCCAGGCGGACCCCGAGGGCGCCTTCTATCAATTGGGTTTCCTCGCCCGGAGCGCGGACGGCGATTGCGAGCAGTTCCCGGGGTGGGGTCAGCGGGCCGGCCACCGGGGTGTCTAACAGGTAGCCCAGATGCAGGTACGCGCTCTCCGCCTCTCCCTGGGCGCGGGTGGCCTGGTGCCGGGCGGTGGCCAGTTCCAGTTCGGCGCGGGTCACGTCATTGGAGCCGACCAGCTGGGCGGAAAAACGCGCCTTTGCGTCGGCCAGGCTCTGCTCGGCCAGTTCCAGGCGCCGGCGCGCCGCCTCGTGCACCTGCTCGGCGCTCAGGGTGAGCAGGAAGGCTTCGGCCGCTTCAAAGCCCAGCAGGCGGCGGCTCTCCCGGGCGCTCAGTTTGGCGGCGTCCCGCTCGCGCCGGGCCTGGCGGTACAGGGGCAGCGCGCGCGGGTCGAAAAGGGTCAGGGTGGCAGTGGCGCGCGGGGCGAGCACGTTGCGCCGCTGGATGGTCACCTGCTCGCCGCCTACCTCGCGCACCGTCTGGTAAGCGCGGCGGGTGTAGTTGCCCACCAGGGTCAGGTCGGGGAAGAAGAAGGCCCGGGCCTTGGCCACGCGGGCATCGGCGGCCTCGGCCTGCAGCCTCGCCGTGCGGGCCCGCTCGTTGCGCTCCAGGGCCAGCTGCACCGCCTGCTCCAGGGCCAGGGGCACCTGAGCCGCCGCCGACGCCCCGGCGAAGAGCAGGGCCAGCCAGATCAGCAGATGGGTTCTGCTCATCGGCCGCGCAGCCAGATGCTGGAGATGATCTGCCGGATGGCAGGGGTGGCCAGCTGGAAATCCCGGCCCACCGGGCGGGGGTAGGGGAACCACTTCCACAGAAAGGCCCCCACGATGCTGGACTCGTCGGCCACCACTTCGAGGGCGGTGCGCATGCAGGTCTCCTGGATGGAGCGGGCACCCTCCCCGTCCACCTGGTAGTTCCACGGCTCCACCGGCGCCAGGTAGGACTGGTTGTAGCCCAATTCGGTGAAGAGGATGTACTTGCCGGTCTGCTGGGAATAGGTGCGCAACTCGCCCACGCGCAGGGCCCAGCCGGCCTCGATCTCCTCCTGGGTCGGGTGGAGATGGTCGACCAGGGGAAAATAGGCCTGGACCCCCACCACGTCGAGCGCGTCCCAGAAGGGCACCCGGGTGTAATCGGTCCAGTTGGCCGCATAGCTGAGGGGCGCGGGGGTGCGCTTGCGCACCTGGGCGATGAGGGCGCGCCACTGCCCCTCGAAGCCCAGGGTGCGGTCCAGTTCGCTGCCCACCACAAAACCATCGGCCCCCTGGCAGGCGGCGGCCAGCCGGGTGATCCAGTAGGTGTAGTCGCCCCAGAAGCGCTCCCATTGCTCCGGCTGGTCAAAACCTATATCCCCCCTCCAGGAGAAGGGCGAGCCCCAATAGGCCAGATGGGGGATGATGCAGATCTTCAGGCCCAGCTCGTGGGCTTCCTGGATAGGCCGGGTCAGGTACGCGGGCGGGGCGACCGGATCGAAGTCGCGGAAGCGGACCTGGCCGTCGCCGGAGATGCGGGCATAGGGGTGGATGGCCACCCAGTTGGCCCCCACCTGGCGGATGTCTTCCAGGGTGGAGGGGATTTCATCGCTGCCCCAGTCCTGGCCGCTCCCGTGGGTGGAGAGGGTGATGCCCAGCACCTTTTCCCCGGCCAGGGAGGGGGTGGCCAGGGCGCATACGAATACCAAAAGCGACAGGCACATGCCCAAAGTATAGGCAGGTGCCTGACCGCCATCAACCGGCAGAACCGGATCGGGGGATGGCTTACTCCTCAAACTCCACCTTCTGGCTGAACTGTTCCAGGCTGAGGCTGCCCTTGCGGTAAGCGGCCAGTTCCTCCTGCCGCACCCGGAGCAGGAGGTCGATGGACATCTTCTGGGGCCCCCCAGAATGCACCTCGACCACCAGATATTCGCGGGGTTTGAG
>JACPJE010000160.1 GCA_016187725.1 Candidatus Latescibacterota bacterium | reverse complement strand
GCCACGGCACCCGCTGTGTCAGCGGCTACGCCCGCGCTTTTCTGAGTGGCCAACTGAACCCGGCGCCCCGGATCGCGGTGGTCCGGGACGAGCCGAACACCGCGGTGGTGGACGGCGATGGGGGGCTGGGGCATGTGGCCACGGCCCGGGCCGCCGAGCTGGCCATTGCCAAGGCAAAGGAGAGAGG
This sequence comes from Candidatus Latescibacterota bacterium, assembly GCA_016187725.1. GTDB lineage: Bacteria > Latescibacterota > UBA2968 > UBA8231 > UBA8231 > SICG01. Next base: position 3,497 of record JACPJE010000160.1, on the reverse strand, counting down.
AGTGGGTGCCGTGGTGGTCCGCAACCACGGCCATTTCGGCGGAGCGGGCAAGTACACCCGCATGGCCCTGCGCCAGGGGTGCGCTGCCTTCGCCGAACATTCCCGATCAGCCTCAGTGGTATCTGGCCGTTCCTCCCTGAAGATACTTCCGCTGGATATCAATGGCGACCAAGTCCCTTCGCAGAGGAGGAAGCCCAACATGGCCAGAAGAAGCCAACATCGGTTTCACGGGGACAACCATCGGTTCGCGGTGGTCGCTGAGTTCATTTCCGAGAGATACGGCCGGCATGTGCATTATATCGCTGACGTTGCCGGCGGACAGGGCATGCTCTGCCGAATCCTGCGCAAGAAGTACAACTACGACTGCGAACTAGTGGACCCTCGGACAAGGGCGCTGAAAGGAGTGCCACGGCTTGCCGAGACCTTGGACCCCTCAATAGCCGAATACTTCGATCTCGTCGTCGGTCTACACCCAGACGAGGCGACAAGGGCCGTAGCCCTCGCTGCCACGGTACGGCCTGCAATCTTGGTGCCATGCTGCAACTTCTGGTCGTCTGAGAGGCTTGGCTTTACGGATCTGCTGTTATCGATTGAAGATTTCTACCGCCGCAACGGTGTTGTTTCAGAGCGAGTCGAATTGGCGTTTCGCGGCCCAAAGAACATCGCTTTGGTATCCTACCCCTTCATCCAAGGTGCCTGATTGTGCATCCGTCATAGTGTTCTCATGACAGAGTGTAGTCGCTCCAGCCTCCCTTGGAGCCTCATTTCCCTGTCAAGGATCGATGAGCGAAACCCCACAGGAACCGTCTGACGCCAAGCAGAGTTTCGAGAGCAACCCCGAAGTCCAACGCTGGCTCAAGACCCAGGCTGAGAGCTCACAGGAAAGCTTCCAGCCGACTTTTCTCTCCTCGCACCACGAGCGCGATTGGATCCTCTCCTCACTGGCCCTCTTCTACCAGCGCCGCTTGATCACCGATATCCTCAGCCTGGTCAAGCCCGGAAAGGAAGCCACCGTTTACTGTTGCCAGGCCCATCCTGAAACCGGTGCAGGCCTGCTGGCCGCCAAGGTCTACCGGCCGCGGATGTTCCGCAGCCTCAAGGATGACGCCGTCTATCGAGAAAACCGCGCTGTGGGCCGAGACCAACGCCGACGCCGAGCTATACTCAAGAAAAGCCGTATGGGGCGTGCTTTCCAGGTCGAGGATTGGCTCCACTACGAATACGAGACCCAATCCCTGCTCTACGCAGCCGGCGGCGATGTCCCACGGCCCTTTGCCCAGGAAGGCAATGCCATGCTCATGGCGTACATTGGCGACCGAGAGCACGCTGCACCCCGTCTCCATGAGGTCTCCCTTTCCCGGCAGGAAGCGCCGGCGCTCTTCGAGCAATTGCTGCAAAATGTGGAACTCTTCCTGGCCCACGACCGTATCCACGGGGATTTGTCGGCCTACAATGTCCTCTATTGGGAGGGCCACCTCACCATCATCGACTTTGCTCAGGCTGTGGATGCGCGCCAGGGGCCACAGGTCTTGCCACTGCTGGTGCGGGACATCGAACGCCTGTGCGATTATTTCGCCCCCTTCGGAGTGCACGCCCAACCAACGCAGTTGAGCACCGCGCTGTGGAAGCGCTACCAGTATTGCCGCGGGCGGCACGCTCTGCGGCACCATCGTCGACGCCGACACCGGCGGTCCACTGGCCGGCGCCTACGCCACCGTCGAGGGCACCCGCCTGGGTGCCGCCGCCGACTCGGCGGGCTCCTTCTGTCTTTCCAGTGTTCCGGCCGGCCTCGACCTGCGCTTTGCCTGGGATGACGGCGACGAGGGGAGCAGGCGAGTCCACCTCCAGTTCTACCTGGAGATCATCAACGTCCTGGGGCGCCGCAACGTCTACGACTATCACTGGAACGACGACTACTCAAAACGCGGGATCAGCTACATGCTGCCGACACTGCCCTTCTTTGGGGTGCATGCCACGTGGTAGGGCACCAGGAGCAGGCATCTCTGAGGAAGGCATAATGCGGTGCAGCGATACCTCAGACGACCGGTGCCCGCATCATCGCCTCCAAAATGACCTTGGGGCAGACCGCGCCGTGGATATAGTCCGACAAGGTCCCGGCCACGCTGCGGATGCGCTTCTCGACCTGCACGTCCAGGCATTTCCCGGATTCGTCGAACACCTCCTGCACCCTGGCGACCGACACCAGCGCCGGCAAGACCAGCGCTCCCACGTGGGAGCAGACGCTGCGCAGGTGCTCCAGCGATTTGATCGCCCCGATCTGACCGGCGGCCACGCCCAGCAAGGCCACGGGTTTGCCGGCCAGCACACTGGGGAACCCCAGGTTCTCGATCGCCAGTTTGGTCAGGCTGCTGAAACTTCCGTGGTACTCGGGGGTGGCCAGCACCACCCCGGTGGCCGCGCTGACCGCCTCGCGGAACGCCTCCACCTTTTTGCTTTTGGCAGGCCTGCCGGGAAAGGGCAGGTCGATGGCATCCAAATCGATGGAGTTCAGCTCGATGTCCGCAGAACGGCGGAACTCGTCGTTCACCAGCGCCAGGGCCATCGAGGTGTAGTTTCCCGGTCGGATGCTGCCGCAGATGGTGACGATCTGTATGGCCATCGGTATGCTCCTTTTTGTTTGTATGGCTCGCTCACCCTCGAAGATCATGGGCGCTCGGCTGCCGGTTTCACTCTTCGCCGTCGTAGTAATCGAGCCCCTGCGAGCGGATCAGGCGGCGCTCGGGGGAGCGCACGAACCACTTGTCGCTGTCGGGATAGTGGCAGGACTCGCCGATTGGATTGTCCGCGATGACATAGAAAACCATATCCTCGCTTCCGCTGTTGGTGAACTGGTGCGGCTGGCCTGGCTCAAAGATAAAGGCGTCGCCGGCTTCTATGGGCGTGGTCCCCTCAAACATCAGAGTTGGGGGAACCACAAGCGCTGCGCGGTTTCGCCCAGGATCTGGGCGCGGGCCGTTGCGCTCAGCGGCAGCTCGTGAGTGAAGATGCGCAGGTGTTCGGCATAGGTGAGTTTGGGGGTCCACAGGGCGTTGGGAAAGTTGCTGCCCCACACACAGCGCTCCGGTCCGTAGGTGCCGATGATCTGCAGCACCGCCTCGTGCAGATCGGCGCCGGGATAACCGATTTCAGTGCCCGTGCTGATGAAATCCACCTTGGCGCAGAGATTGGGATACCTGGCCAGGCGCAGCACCTCGCCGAAAATCTGTTGGTACTGCGGGCCGGGCTTGAGGTCCATGCAGTGGTCAAAGCCCACCACCAGGCCGGGAAATTCCCGCAGGAGTTTCTCCGCTCCCTCCACCCAATCCGGGTTCATGAGGAAGATATCGACCGTCGCCCCCACCTCGGCGCAGGTCCGCCACAACTGGCGTACCCCCTCGTGGTCGAAGGTCCGCCGCTGGTTGCCCGGGGTGCTGCGCAGGGTCTTGACCCCGTAGTCGCGCACGAACTGCCGCAGCAGGCCCGGGCTGGCCGGGTCG
>JACPJE010000243.1 GCA_016187725.1 Candidatus Latescibacterota bacterium | reverse complement strand
TACAAGGCCGTCCAGGGCGGCACCCGTTTCTGCCACACCGTCAACGACACCGGCTGCGCCATGGGCCGCATGCTCATCGCCATCCTCGAGAACTACCAGCAAAAGGGCGGGGTGGTGAAGGTGCCCGCGGTCCTCAGGCCGGCGATAGGCAAGGACTACCTGCAACCCCGATAGCCACGGGCGATATGGGAGAAGCAGCGGCGGGGAGATGACCCCGGAAGCCTTTCTCGGGGAGTAGATGGGGAGGGAAGTCCGCGTGGCGGGGCTGCGGGGTAGCGGAGCGACAGCGAGCGAGGGTGAAGGACGCGCCTTGAGAAAGGCTGGAGTGGGTCACTTCCCGACGCGCCACCCATATCACATACGGAATACAGGCGAATGTCAGCAAAAATAATCGACGGCAACCAGGTCGCCTCCTCCATGCGCCAGGAGATGAAGGCGCAGATCAGCCGACTCAAAGAGGAGGGCCGCCCCCTTCCCGGCCTGGCCGTGGTCCTGGTGGGCGACAACCCCGCCTCGGTCTCCTACGTGCGCGGTAAACGCAAGGCCGCCGAGGAGGTGGGCATCCATTCAGTGGAGCACCGCTTCCCCGCCGACTTCACTCAGGCCCAACTGACCCAGGTGATCACCGGGCTGAATCAGGATCCCGCCATCCACGGCATTCTGGTGCAGCTGCCCCTTCCCCCGCAGATCGATGAAAGCACCATCATCAACGCCATCCATCCCGACAAGGATGTGGACGGCCTGCATCCGGTCAATCTGGGCCGGCTGCTGCGCCAGGAGGAGGGGTTCCTGCCCTGCACCCCGTACGGAGTGCAGCAACTGCTGGTGCGCTCCCAGATCCCGGTGGCGGGGCGGCATGTAGTGATGGTGGGCCGCAGTTCCCTGGTGGGCCGGCCCCTGGCCAATATCCTCTTGCAGAAGCGGGAAGGCGCCAACGCCACCGTCACGGTCTGCCACACCGGCACCAGGGATCTGGGCTATTTCACCCGCCAGGCGCAGATCCTGGTGGTGGCCGCCGGCCGGCCCAAGGCCATCACTGCCGACATGGTGCAGGAAGGGGCTGCCGTGGTGGACGTGGGGGTCAATAGAGTGGAGGACGCCACCCGCAAGCAGGGCTACAGACTGGTGGGAGATGTGGATTTCCAGGCGGTGAAGGAGAAGACCAGCGCCATCACGCCGGTACCCGGAGGGGTGGGCCCCATGACCATCACCATGCTCCTCCACAACACCCTCTGGGCAGCCCAGCGGCGGAGCTAGGTCTTGCGGGGGGGCACCAGGCCCAGGCGGGCGTTCTGGTATTCCAGGTGCCCGCGGAGTTGGTTCAGTTTGCTGTTGATCCCGGCGAAGTGAGGGTTGTCGCGCACCCCGCGGATCAGCTTCCAGCGCTCCAGTTCGCCCGGCTCCAGGGCCGCTGCCTGCAGGTCGTAGACCAGGCGCAGGCCGTGGTGCAGCAGCCGCTTGCCGCTCCGTTCCCTGATATTGGTCTGCACCAGCTGGGCGATGAAGGGAATCTTGAAGGGCAATTCGGGCTGGAACTGCTTGAGTTCTTCGGGGAAGCGGAGCCGGGGGTAGAGGTTGAGGTGCAGCATGGGTCGTTTCAGCGCTTCGAAGGCCTGTTCCCAGCGCTGGCCTTCGTACGCGGTCCCCTCCTTGATCTCCTCCGGAAGGACGTGCTGCAGCAGGCCCTTGAGCAGAGCCGGCTGCCCCTCCACCTGCAATCCACCGACGCTGAAATCGACCAGCTCCAGTTGGAGGCCCTCCTCCCCCAGCAGCGGCCCCAGGGGGCGGAGCAGGTCGTTCTGGATCTGGGTCTCCACCACCTCGCACCGCAGCTGCCAGTACCCCCGGGCGGCGAAGTAGACTACCACCCGCTCCCCCGGACGGAGGTTGTAGGGATTGTCCTTGTTCGTCAGGTCGGCCTTGGCCGATTTTTTGATGTAGATGATGCTGCGCTGCAGGTCCCGCTCCAGGCCCAGGACACTGACCTGCCCCAGCAGCAGCAATTCGTCGGCCCCGCTGCGCAATTGCCGCAGATCCTTCTTGGCCAGCTTGGCCAGGAAGACGGCGCGGTCGGGAACCGCCTTTTCCTGCATCAGGGCGCGGAACTGGTCGATGGCCGGCTTGGGCTCAGGGGAGCGGCCCACCGGGGCCAATGGTCCCAGCGGGACTGGTTTCAGGTCGGCCAGCTCCGCCGGCAGGGCGCCGGTTCTGGGGAACTGGCCCTGGGTGTTTTTCAGGTACACGTCGAAGTGGATATAGGAGGTCAGGGGCACCCGCGAGTCCCCGTAGTTCTTGATTGCGAAGCGCAGGTTTCTGCGCCGTTCTTCCTTGTTGAGGGGGCTGAGGGGCTGGAGCTTGAAGGCGGCCTTGACCCTGAAATCGAGGGTTTCGACCAGCTCGGGGAGCAGGCGGAAATGGCCCAGCACCAGGCATTCCAGCTTGACGGGCGCCTGCCGGTGCATGAACTGCAGCAAGACTGCAGCTTTGCCGCTCTGGAGCAGGGGCTGCTGGTCGGCCTTGAGCGCGTCGGGCGTGGTGAGATAGAAGCTGGCCCCGTCGCGGTAGACCTGCTTGCCTCGCTTGAGAAAGAAGGCCTTGCCCAGCTTGACCACGGCCCCCGCGCCGGGCCCCGGCTGCAGATCCACCTGGGCCGAGGCGGGATTCAGCTCCGCCAGGCGGACTACCGCCTCTTCGGGGTTGAAGGTTTCGGCTTCCTTCTTTGGGGACCGTGAGAAACCCAACATGCAACCCAACTCCGCGTCGTGGAATCGATCTATAAGTAAGGATATTTCCCAACCCCATTCAAGCGAGGAGCACCGCCATGAAACTGATGGACTACCTGAGCTGGCAGGAGGTCAATTCCGACAACCTGAACTTCTACAAGGCCCTGGGCGTGGATTATCTGATGGTCCACGTGCCCGCGGAGCTGGCCGACGGCACCGACCGCACCGAGGAATTCAGACAGCTCAAACGCACGGTGGAAAACCACGGGCTCCAACTCTACACCCTGCACTCGGGCGGGCTGCCCCGCGACCAGATCGTCTACGGCCGGTCCGGCCGCGAAAAACAGGTGGAAAACTGGATTGAGGTGCTGCGGGCCATCGGCAGGGCCGGGGTGCCCACCACCGCCACCACCTTCTATGCCATCAGCCATTTCCGCACCCCTTCGAGCAAGGGGCGGGGCAATGCCCAGTACAGTACCTTTGTGTACGACGAATTGATGAAGGACCCGCCCAAATACCCCGGCCAGGAGATCAGCGAAGCGCAGATCTGGGAGAGCATCGAGTGGTTCCTCAGGCGGGTGATCCCGGTGGCCGAGGAAGCCGGGGTGCGCATCGCCCTGCACCCCGACGATCCGCCCATCCCCGACCCCCTGGGAGGAGCCGCCCGCATCGTCACCAGCATCCCCAATTACCAGCGCATCTTCGACCTGGCGCCCAGCCCCAGCAACGGCATGCTCTTCTGCCAGGGTTGCGTCTCCGAGATGGGCGAGGACGTGTTCCGCGCCATCCGCTACATGGCCCAACGCGACAAGATCGTCTTCGTCCATTTCCGCAATATCCGGGGCGGCTCCTACAATTTCCAAGAGGTTTTCATCGACGAGGGCCAGGTGGACATGATCGCCGCCATGCAGACCTACCGGGACGCCGGGTACCGCGGCGCCTTCATGATGGACCACACCCCCGGCATCCCCCACTCCAGCGGCGGCTGGGCCGGCAGGGCCTATGCCAACGGGTATATCAAGGCCCTGATCCAGATGGTCTACGGCCGCAACGCGGACATGATCGCCGCCATGCAGACCTACCGGGACGCCGGGTACCGCGGCGCCTTCATGATGGACCACACCCCCGGCATCCCCCACTCCAGCGGCGGCTGGGCCGGCAGGGCCTATGCCAACGGCTACATCAAGGCCCTGATCCAGATGATCTACGGGAGGAACGCGTAGGGGCGCACGGCCGTGCGCCCCTACCGAAAATGCGGCGTATCCTTCAGGTGATACTCCAGCAGATGCCCCCGGGCCCCGATGTAGAAGACCCCTGGCGCCCCCTCGACGATCTGGTACAGGTCCGGGATGGGCGGCTGGTCCAGGTACGCGAGGCGGTCCGTGCTCACGTCCAGCTTGAACACGTCGGTGCGCGTCACTCCGTAGATGTCCCCGTCGCTGCCGGCCACCAGGTGGATGATCCCGTACGCCTCGGGCACCCCCATCAGTGGGGTCCCCAGGCTGCGCAACTGCCAGGTCTGCACCACCTGCCGCTCATCGCGGTCAAAGGCGAAGAGGTGCCCGGTGTCGGTGCTGCCGTACACCAGCTTGGTCACCGGGCTGGCCGCCAGTGAGGTGACCGCGATGGCCTGGGCCACCGGGATGCAGGTGTAGATCCTTTGCTGCTGTACCGGATCGAAGATGAAGACTTTGGCCTGGGTGGTGGGATCGATGCAGCCCCGCCCGCCCCGGATGCTGGTACCCCCGTACACGTAGCGCTCGTCCGCGGCCACGCACTGCACGCTCTGCTCCAGGTCGCGGAAGATCCGCTTTTCCTCGGTGCGCGGGTCGAACCAGGCCAGGCCCCCGCCGGTAAACCCGTAATTGGCGCGGCAGGCGATGTAGATGCGCCCGTCGGGCCCCAGGGCGTACTCGAAGGGGCGGTTCAGGTCCTCCCCTAGCATCCCATAGTTGCGCGGGTTGGCCTGGGCGGCCATGCCCTGCGCCTCGGGGCAGGGATTCCAGGGGCGGGATGGGTCGTACACCGCCCAGTACGCCCCGGTGTAGGAGCCCATGTACAACTTGTCGCCGCAGGCGATGACGTCGTAGATCTCCCCCCCGCCCCAGCCCACCCGGCCTAGATCCTCCAGTTTGCGCGTCTGCGGGTCGAAGCAGAACACGTGCATGGAGATGATGGTGCTGCCGTAGATCTTCCCGTCCGGTCCCTTGTTGAGCCCCACGATATCGGTGGCCACGCTGGGGTGGTAATGGAACCGGCGCTCCTGGCCGTCTACCACATAAGTGCCCTGATGGATGTCGGCGCTGATGCGGGGCTTGGCCTGGGCACTGGCCAGCCGCTCGGGCATTCTCTCCAGCACCCGCCTCTTCCCCGTGACCGGGTCGAAGGCCACCACCTCGGCCCCTGGGTTGCGCACGATGCTGCAGGCGATCTCGCCCCGCTCGCCCACTGCCTGGGGCCGGCACCAGATATGCTGGTCTGGCACGATGGGGGGCGAGGCCATGGGCCCGCAGTCGCGCCATTCCCCGGTGCGCGGGTCGAAGCTGACTAGGTGGCCGTAAGGGTGGGTGCCCAGGTAGATCCACCCATCCGGCCCCAGCAGGGCGCTGACAAAGCGCTGCCCGCTCAAGGGCGGAAACCCGTGCGAGACCAGCTGGCGGCTCTGCGGGGCCCACGACTGGAGCAGATTCCCCGGCTGGTTCAGGCCGTGGTAGTTGTGGACCCAGATCCTGCCGCTCTCCTCCACCGTCACCCCGAACTCCCGCGCCCCGATCCAGTGGCGCTCCACCACCTGGCCGCTCTGCGCGTCCACCGCGAAGAGCACCGCCCCCTCCTGGCCGAATTCCCCGCCCCAGATCAACTCCGTCTTCCGCACCGGGTCCTGCGAGATCCACGGACCCCCGAGCCAGCCGCCGATCACCGGCCGGCCCAGATCGTAAAACACGCCCATTTAACGCCTCCTCAGTTGACCTGATCTTCGGTCATTATCCTGGGTGTGGACCGCAATACCGGTCCTCTCTATACTTCCTTACTGCAGAATCTAGTTCTGCCCTTCCCGCGGAGCAAACCCATGAAAAACCGACTGCCCCCCTGCGCCCATGTCCCGGCCCCCTACACCGGTCCCGCCAAGGCCGAGGTGCTGGCCCTCAGGCAGCGCCACTGCAACCCGGCCATCTTCACCTACTACCGCGAGCCCCTGATGATCGTCGAGGGATATATGCAGTACCTCTTCGACGAGAAAGACCGGCGGTACCTGGACCTCTTCGCCGGCATCGTCACCGTCTCCTGCGGGCATTCCCACCCCCGGGTCTTGGCCCGGGCCCGGGAGCAACTGGAGCGGCTGCAGCACACCACCACCATCTACCTGCACCCTCTGCTGGGCGAATTCGCCCGCCAGTTGGCCGGCAAACTGCCCCCCGGCCTGGACGTGGTCTACTTCGTCAACAGCGGCAGCGAGGCCAATGACCTGGCCCTGACCATGGCCCGGCTCTACACCGGCCACCACGATATCATCGCCCTGCGCAACGGGTACCACGGCGGCACCTCGGCCATGATGGGGGTCACCGCCCTCCACACCTGGAAATATCCCCTGCCCCAGGGCCAGGGCGTGCACCACGCCGTCTGCCCCGACCCTTACCGCAGCCCGTACGCCGGCACGCCCGAGGAGATCGCCCGCCAGAGTGTAACTGACCTGGAGGAGATCATCTGCTGTTCCACCCCGGGACGCATCGCCGCCTTCATCGCCGAGTCCATCCAGGGGGTGGGCGGGGTCACCACTGCCCATCCAGACTACTTTCGGCTGGCCTACGAACTGGTGCGGCAGCACGGCGGCCTGTGCATCGCCGACGAGGTGCAGACCGGCTTTGGCCGCACCGGGGACCATTACTGGGGATTCGAGAACTTCGGGGTGGTCCCCGACCTGGTCACCATGGCCAAGGGCATCGGCAATGGCGCGCCCCTGGCCGCGGTGGTCACCCGGCGCGAGATCGCCCAGACCCTGGCCCAGCGCCTGCACTTCAACACCTTTGGCGGCAACCCGGTCAGCATGGCCCAGGGCCTGGCCGTGCTGGAGGTGATCGAGACTGAAAGGTTGCAGGAAAACGCGCGCCTGGTGGGGGGGCATTTCAAACAGGGGCTGGAAGGACTCCAGGCCACCCATCCGCTCATCGGCGACGTGCGCGGCCAGGGACTGATGCTGGGCGTAGAACTGGTGCTCGACCGCCAGACCAAGGAGCCGGCCCCTTCCCAGACCGCCTGGCTGTGGGAATACGCGCGCGAGCAGGGAGTCCTGACGGGCAAGGGCGGGCTCCACGGCAATGTGCTGCGCCTCAAGCCCCCGATGTGCCTCACCCGGGAGGACGTGGACTTCGCCCTGGAGGTCTTCGACGAGGGGTTGAGGGAACTGGAGCGCCAGGCACCAGGCTGAGCCCGGCTGCCCATCAGGCGCTCAGTCTCTGGGCATGCCTCGGGCAGCGGGGCACCTCGATGGTGACGTGTACCAGTTCCTCAAAGAACGCTCAGTCCTCTGCCTCGTCCTTGTCTGCAGCGCGACCGGCCAGTTCGCGGTCCATCAGGAACAGGGCGCTCTGGGCATCGCCCAGGAGTTCGAGTTTCTGCGCGATCTCGTAGGTGATCCTCTCCTCCTCGACCTGCTCGTTGACGAACCACTGCAGAAAGGCGTAGGTGGCGTGGTCGCGCTCGGTGGCGGCCAGTTCTACCAGGGCATCGATCTTGGCGCTCACCTTTTTCTCGTTCTCGTAGGCACGGGTGAACGCCTCCAGCGGCGAGTTGCACGCGGCGTGCGGCGCCTCTATACGCTGCAGGGCGACCCGGCCGTTGCGGGCGTGGATGAAGTCGTAGATCTTGATCGCGTGCACCCGCTCCTCCTGGTACTGCACCCGCATCCAGTGGGCGAATCCCTTCAGGCTGAGAGACTCGAAGCAGGCCGACAGCGCCAGGTACTCGTAGGCCGAGGAGAACTCGACGTTGATCTGGGTGTTCAGAGCTGTCTGAATCTTGTCGCTGAGCATGGTGTCCTCCTTCGGTTATGGACCGCGCAGGGCCTTTTCCAGAATATACCCAGCGACTCCAGGAGGCTCAAGGGGACAGCGCCGCGTCTGTCCTGGTTATTCCCAGCGCAGCGATACCGGCCTGGATCTGTTCCTCGACCCAGGAGGCGAAGAGCGGGTGAGGGGCGAATCCCACGCCCAGGTCGAAGTTGAGACCTTTCAGAAAATGCTCTTCCATCCCCTGGCCGGTGGTGCGCGCCGGAATGACAATGGCCCGCCCGCCGTCGCGGGCCGCCTCCTCGACCATCCGGCGCACGGCCGCCACCTCGGGTTCCCGCTTGTCCGGCCAGTCCTCGCGCCAGGTGGCCGCGTGGATCGCCCGGAATTTTGCCCCGCCGTCAGCGCGCATCTGGTCAGCCAGCGACTCCAGAAGGTGGCCCCAGTGGGCGTTGCGGCTATCGTCCCCGCTGCCGTGCGCCACCAGGATCACGGTCTCGCGGGCCGGATCGCGCGAAAGGGTCTGGGCGCGGTCCAGCAGCGCCCGGGCGAAGAGGGGATGGTCCTCCAGGCCGCCCGCGGTCGCCAGCAGGGCAGACGAGCGAATACGAGGACCTGGGGGGCCGGCTACATGCCCATGTCCGTGATCGTGTCCGTGGGCAGCGCGCGGCTTTTCCACGTCGAGCCCAAGCATCCGCTCGACGCTTTCCTGGAAGTTAGCGGCCAGGCCGAAGACGCGGACGACGACGATGGCCCGCGCCCCGCGATCCTCAAGGCGGTGGACGGCGCGCTCGACGAGGGGGGGATCGGCCATGCAGAAGGCGAACTCGATCTTGTAGCGATCAGAAAGCGAGCGGACAGACTCGCGCATGGTCTCGTTCCAGTGGTAGTCCGACCCGTGCGCCAGAAAGACCACGCCGATCTCTTCAGGATGGAGCGGGACAAAGCGGTTGGCCTCGCGCGCCATCCAGGCCGCCACTGCCGGGTGGGGGGTCACCTCGCCGTCGATCAGTTCGGCGCTTGCCGGCAGCAGTCGTCTGAGCGAAGCGGTAAAAGACATCATGCTGTCCAGTTTCTTGCCCAGGTGGAAGGGTACGACCACCGGGCGAGTCCCTTTCTCGAGGAGTTGGAGCAGCTCGCGCTCGGCCGCCTTTTCCAGTTCCTCGGTGCCATCCAGCCACGGTTCTGGCCACACGAGGGCGCGGATCGAGGCGAACCCAAACCCCTCAGCAGCCCGCTCGGCGATGCGCTGCCAGTCTGCCTCCATTCGCTGCCGCGATTCCGCGTCCCCGGCCCCGCAACCGACCACGACCACGCTGCGCCCGGCAGGATCGCGGAGGGCGCGGAAGTGGTCGGCCAATACCTCGACGGCCAGGTAGCTCTCGCCGAAGGCCCGTCCCCAGGACACGGGGACAGGCAGGTCGAGGGCTTCCTCAGTCTCAGGGGCCAGGGAAGCTTTCACCAGGGCAAAGCGCGGCTGGGCCGGCGAGATGAAGAAGGGCAGGACCGCGACCCGTCTGGCCCCGGCCTCCACCAGTTTGGCAAGCGCCGTATCAATCATGCCGCGCGTCCGCTCGTCAGTGGCGAACACGAGCCAGGCGTTCCGCCCCTGTGCGAATTCGTCAAACGCTTCCTGGATCTCCTCATTGCCCAGGAATCCGCGGTCTGGTGCGACCACGAGAAACCCTGGATCTGCAGAGGTACCCGGGCTTGCCTGCTCTGCGCGTGCGGATGGTCTGGCGAGCACCCGGGTCGGCCCATATATAGTGAGCGCGGCAACTCCGAAGACCGCACCGAGACGTATCCATTGCCGTATCTGTTTCATAATCGCATCCTCCGTTTCCGAAAATTGTGACAACACTCGGCCGAGGTACTGCCTAAAACTCATAGCCGAAGTTGAGGCGCACCACATTGTCGCTCGCCTTCGTCAGCCCGATGGCAAGCTGGGCATGGGACATCCAACGACTGCTCAGATGGTACATGAGGATCGGACCGAGGTAGTGCTCCTGACGCGAAGGTCGGAGGTCAAAGGCCTTCGAGTCGCCGAGGCCTCCGTAGAGTTCGATGCCCAACCCCACCATTCCTGAATGAGCACATGGACATTTCCCACCCCGGCCTCGGCAGTGGCTGCACCCGCATCCAGGCATCTCGAGACTGCACCTGCAGCCATCCTCCATCGCCCATCTGCCCTCGCCCATGGCTACCAGAACCATTCCGCACTTTGGACACGACCCCGGTTCGGTCTGACTGACCTCGGGATGCATGGGGCAGGAGTACACCTCGGCCCCGCCTGACATGGCTGAGCGATTTTCAGAAGCGCGGCTGGTCCCCTCGCCGTGGCTCATCCACATGAGACCGAGGGAGTAGCCGAAGGGGGTGTGGCCGTTTGCCAAATCCGTCTCGTTTATCCAGTTGAATGCCAGGTTGATTGGCCCTAGATCTTCGGAGAGAACGAGACGCGTCTCGAGGATCCGCTCGCGATCCGGTTCCTCTTCGCCCTCCTCGTACGGAGGTCTGACCCACCCGGAGACTTCCATCTTGTAGCGGGTCTCAGGAGCGAGATCTTCGTACTCGACATATACCATTGGATTCAGAGGGACCTGTTGTTTGAACAGACGGTAACGGTTTTCCCAGCGGAAGCCCGTGAACTCTGCATCCACTGTGTGGAGATCCTCGAACCACTCGACCATGAACTCGGTCGCCCACTGGTCTGTGGCGCCGTATTCCAGTTCGATCATGTGGGACAGGTAGTCGCCAAACCCCTCCTCCTGCCTGAATTCCGAAGGCGAGGTCAGGTCGGTCATGAACATGAGCTCGAATTCTCCGCGCTCGACCTCAGAGTTATAGGTAGTGAAATAGCCGTTGTTGCCGGCCCATGCTCGGCCGTACAAAAAGCCGGCCGAAAGAGCTAGACTCAGAACTATATGGACCCAGATCTTTTGCATGGCGAATCTCCTCTCGTGCTATCCTTACTTTCATCGGCGCTGTGGGCCGCCGGCAGAGCCATCGGATCATGGCCTGCCAGTCCGACCTCTGTAGCCTGCAAATTCTCACTCAGGCAACGTCTTCACGGTAACCAGATAGTCGAAGTTCAATTACTGTGAAAAACGGCGCGAACCGTCCGGCTGGAAGACGTATCGGAAGTGGTAGAACCGCGCCTTGGCGCCTTCGGCGGGCACCGGGGCGCCGCCCTGGTAATAGCTGGTGATCTTGGGCTGCAGGGTGTAGTTGGTGAATTGAGGGACAGTGGGGCTGAGGGTCCGCGGGTCCAGATCGTAGCCTGGGCTGCTGTGGCGGTTGAAGTGCAGCAGCAGCCCCAGCGGGCCGTGCCGGGTCTCCAGTTCGGCGTTCAGGTCTAGGGCGCGCGGGTCTTCCAGACGGGAGCTGAAGCGCAGGCCAAGAGGCCGGGAGGGCTTCCGGGTGATCAGGTTGACCACCCCGGCCAGGGCCTCGCTGCCGTAGAGGGAGGAGAGGGGGCCTTTGACGATCTCCACTTGCTCGATGCTGCCGGCGGCAAAGCGGTCCAGTTCCAGGGTGCCGGCGGTGCGCCCGATGATTGGTTCGCCGTCCACGAGGATCAGGGTGTAGTCCGCGTCGAATCCCTGCAGTTGCACGCCAGTACCACTATAGTCGCGCGCCAGGGCTAGGCCGCACTGCTCGGCCAGGATGGCGCTCAGGCGCGCGGCCCCCTGCTGCTGGATGGCCTGCCGGGAGATGAGAGTGGTCTGGATAGGTGTGTCTTCTAGCCGGCGTTGGGTTCGGGTCCCGGTGACGACTACCTCGGATACTTCTGCCGACTGCTCGGCAAGCGTCAGGGAGAGGGAGACCACCTGGCCGATGCGCACCACCAGCTCGCGGCGGAGGGTGCGGTAGCCCACATGGCTGAGGATCAGGGTGTAGGTGCCGGCAGGTAGGCCGGCCAGGGAAAACCATCCTGAGGCGGTGGTCTGGGTGTCGGAGGAGTGTTCTTCGAGCACGACATTGACGCCGCTCAACACCAGTCCGCGTTCATCGCGGACAATCCCCTCTATTCGGGCGGTTGGTTCTGCCACAGCGCTGTGAGCCAACCCCAAAAGCGCCAGGCTCAGAATGAACTGGTAGATTGCCGTGAAACCGCAGTGTCGATCCGTCTGAGGACGCGCTTGCTCCTGGCAGGAGGTGGCCATTATATTCTCCTCTGAACACAAAAGGGGATGTCCCAGCTGCACAGCAGGCGGGTGCTCTCCTTTTGGGTTCTCACGCAGGCTATCGGTGGAATGCTGGCTGGCAGGCACCGATAGCCTTTTTTATTGAGTTATTCGCTTTGCCCTATTGGGCTAATTTGGCGGTTTAATTATCATCCAAAAGTTCTATATATCGAACTTATGTTTTGTATATTATACAATAATATTCTAAACCTCCTCCCCCTTGTCAAGAGGAAATTTTTATCTCTGAAGAAATTTTGGTCATCGAGTGCAGGGACACCATCCTCTGAACGCTGACACTCGTGAGCAACTGCCTGTTTCAACAGGACTTCTGGCCTTCTGGAGCCATACAAAATTCCATGATCTATCACTCTGAGGAATACATGAGCCGCATTCTTTAGATATCGCCGGAAAAGGAAATGTCCCTCAGCTCAGGCGGGGAAAGCGCAGGGACTCCCGCGCCGTCCCCCCCATGATNNNNCGCGCTCCTCCGCGCTGAGCCCGGGCAGCAATTCGTCCACCACCCCCACCAGCTTCCCGTACCCCGGGTCCTCGACAATCCAGGGAAAGTCCGATGCCCACATCAGGCGGTCGGCACGCATCACCATGTGCAGGGAGGCGTGCCAGCCGGCCAGGTCGCGGTACGGCCACGCCTCCTTGCTGAAGGCGTACTGCCCGGAGAGATGGACGCAGACGTTTTCGTACGGGTGCAGCCCCCGGGTGTTGGCCAGGATGCGGCCGATCTTGAGGCCCATGGTCGAGTAGCGGGTCAGGGGCGGCATGGGCACCTCGATGCGGGGCCGGCCCTTTTCATCTATGCTGAAACTCCCCTCGCCCGGGCAGAACATCAGGTGGTTGAAGACCACCCTCACTTGTGGGAAAGCCTCCAGCAGGAAGGGCACCAGGTGGGCGTCGGCAGCCCGGGGGTAGAGCCAAAGCACGTAGTCCTTTTCCGCCGCCCGCTTCCAGATGGGATAGGTGGAGAAGGTGCGCACGTCCATGGGTGCCAGCGGATCAGCCGGCCCCCCCAGGGTGAAGAGCCTGAAGCCGATAATCCCCCCCTCCCCGGCCAGACGGTTCAGGTGTTCCGCCGGGTCCGGCTCATCCGGGGACACCAGGCCGATGCCCAGAAAGCGCCGGGGATGCTCCTTCAGGCAGCGGCGCAGGTACGCGTGGTGCGCGATCTGCGCGCCGCCGATCTGCACCAGCACGGCCTGGTCCACCCCGTGCGCCTCCATCTGCCCCAGCAACTGTTCCACCGTCGCCTCGGCATGGGCGGGCAGATCAGGGGTTATTTCGCGGGGAAACTCGGCCGAAGCCTTGGCAAAGACGTGAACGTGCGCATCCAGGTACGCCATGACTCTACTCCAGGCCGAAGAGCCGCCGGCGCTCGGGGGTTAGGAGCCGGTCGGCGAGGGCGGCAAAACGCTGGGGACTCACCTGGGCCGGGGTGCGCTGCTCGTAGATCAGGATGATGGATCTGCGCGGCCTGGGGGTCTTGTTGACCATGGAGGTGTGCATCCCGTAGCTGTTGAAGAGCACCGCGTCGCCGGCCCTGCCGTAAAAGACCCGGTGCCCGGGCATGCTCTCCAGCCGGCGCACCAGCGGGTAAGGCCCAGCTTCGGGGAGATGGCTGCCCGGCACGTACGCAAAAGCCCCCTCGTCCGCCCCCACGTCGTTGAGATAGAGCTGGACCTTGAGGTGGAGAGGGTTGCTGCGCTCCACGTCGTAGTGCCAGCCCACGTAGCTGAGCGGGCTGGGGGGCAGGGTGCGGAACTGCGGCCCGAGGAAGAGCAGTTCCCCGCCGGTGAAGTCCATCAGCAGGCCGTAATAACTGGGGTGGTCCACCAGGTCGATGAAGAGGGGATCGCATTCGAGAGGGTGGGGCAGGTCGAAGTACGCCGCCGGAGCCCTGCCCTGGGCCACCCCTTCCAGCCACTGGGGTTTAGCTTCCCGGGCGCAGCGGTCAAAAACCTGCTGCACCTGCTGCAGTTGGGCCGAGGGCAGAGCCTGGGCGAGGGTCAGGCACCCCTCGGCCTCGAACTGGCCCCGCTGGGCCGGGGTCGGTCTGATCATGGAAGGCCTCCCTCTTGCACCGGACGTGGCTGCCCACTATTTTCTGCGCCCTAGTTTAGCCCATCCCACCCCAGCTATCAAGAGGGCAGCCCATGCGCATCGCCATCACCGGCAGCAGCGGCCTGATCGGCACCGTGCTGGTCGAGGAGTTGCACCAGCGCCACGAAATCACCGGATACGACCGCACCCCTCCGGCCGCCCTGCCCCAGGGCATCCGCTTTGTCCAGGGGGACATGGAAGACCGCCAGACCCTGGCCCAGGCCCTCGAAGGCGCCGAAGGGGTCATCCACCTGGCAGCCATCCCCTATGACATCCCTCCCCTGCACGAGGTCTTCCGCATCAACATGCAGGGCACCTACAACGCCCTGGAGATCGCCGTCGAACAAAAGATCTCGTGCCTGCTCTTCGCCTCCAGCATCATGGCCTACGGCTTTGGCCAGAACGCCGATCCCCAGTACTTCCCCATCGACGAGGAGCACCCGGTGCTGGCCAACCGGCCCTACGGCCTGAGCAAACGCCTGGGCGAGGAACTGTGCCGCGCCTTCACCGAGCGCTGCGGCATCCGCACCCACTGCTTCCGCCTCACCACCGCCGTGGCCCCCGGCAAACGCTACGATCTACTCCCCAGCAAGGAGCGCCAGGGCGAGGTGGGCATCTTTTCCTACTTCGACGTGCGCGACTTCGCCCGCCTGGCCGAGGCCGCCCTGCAGGCCACCGCCCTGACTCACGAGGTCTTCCTGGTCAGCGCCGGCGATTCGGGCCATGCCGATCCCACCGCCGAGGTGATCTCCCGCTACTATCCCCAGGCCCGGTTGCGCTACGAGCAACTGGCCCCCACCTCCCCCTTTGTCACCTGCGCCAAGGCCCGCCGGTTGCTGGGTTATGCCCCCCGGCATTCCTGGAGAACCTGAATGGCACCGAAATACCGCGTCGCCGTGGTGGGCGGAGCCGGCCCTCCCCAGATGGCCGACTAGTTCTTCCCCGCGCGCTGCCGCTGAACTATCTTTGGGGCGAGATGGCCAGCCCCCTTCGCCTCCGCGCCCCAGCCACCACGGCCAACCTGGGTCCGGGCTTTGACTGCCTGGGTCTGGCCCTCGGGCTTTATCTCCATCTGGAGGTGCGGGAGGAAAAAGGCGCGGGCCTGGAATTGAGGATCAGCGGAGAAGGAGCCCACACCCTGCCCCGGGACCAGGGCAACCTGATCTGCCAGAGCCTGCTCCGCGCCCTGGCCCAGACCGGTTACACCCCTGGGCATCTGCTCCTCTCCTCCCACAGCCAGATCCCCCTGGCCGCCGGCCTGGGCAGCAGCGCCGCCGCCCGGGTGGCCGGCCTGGCCGCCGGCCTGCTGCTGGCCGGCCAGGAACCAGATCCCGACCGGCTCATCGCCCTGGCCGTGGAGGAAGAGGGACACCCGGACAATGTGGCCCCCTGCATCCTGGGCGGCTTTGCCCTGGCCGTGCGCGACCAGGACCGGCTCTCCTGCCTGCGCCTGCCCACTCCTGCCGGCCTGCAGGCCCTGGTGGTGGTCCCCGACTTCGCCCTGCCCACCCCGCGGGCCAGAGAGGTGCTGCCCGCCCAAGTGGACCTGGCAGATGCGGTCTTCAACCAGAGCCGCACCGCCCTGCTGGCCGCCGCCCTGGCCCTGGGCCGCCTGGAGTTGCTCAAAAGCGCCATGCAGGACCGCCTCCACCAGCCCTACCGCGCCCCGCTGATCCCCGGCCTGGAGGACGTGCTCAAGGCCGCCCTCAAAGCCGGGGCCCTGGGCGCCTCGCTCAGCGGCGCCGGCCCGGCGGTGCTGGCCCTGGTGCGGCAGGGTGAAACACATCCAGGGCTGGCCATGCAGGAAGCCTGGCAACGGCATCGCATCTCCTCCCGCCTGCTGGTCCTGGAACTGGACCAGCAGGGATTGCAGGTGGAGCGGGGAGGATGAGCACTCTCCAGAAAACTTTGCAGCCCCACCATCTCACACCCCCATCGAGGAGCCAACCCCATGAGCAGCGCCCACGATTTCACTCTCGAGGACATCGCCGGCAACCAAGTCGACCTGGGCACCTACAAAGGCAAGGTACTGCTGGTGGTCAACGTGGCCTCCCAGTGTGGCTACACCCCTCAGTACCAGAACCTGGTCGCCCTCCACGAGCGCTTCAGGGGCCGCGGGCTCCTGGTCCTCGGCTTTCCGGCCAACAACTTCGGCCAGCAGGAACCGGGAACCAACGCGCAGATCGCCGAGTTCTGCAGCACCCGCTACGCCGTCTCCTTCCCGATGTTCTCCAAGGTCTCGGTCAAGGGCGCCGACCAGCATCCCTTCTTCCGGTACCTGACCTCGACGGCCAACCCCGATTTCACCGGAGACATCGAGTGGAACTTCGAAAAAGCCCTGATCGGCAAGGACGGCCAGTTATTGCGCCGTTTCCGCAGCTCCACTCTGCCCGGCGACCCCGAGATCAGCGCCGCCGTCGAGCAGGCCCTGGCCAGCTGAACAGGAGGTGCGGTGATGGAAAACCTGGCACTCCAGGCCCTCTTCTACGGCCTGGTCGCCGGCGTGGCTCTGCCGCTGGGGTCGATCTCCGCCGGTCTGTGGAACTTCAGGGAACGCACCGTGGCGGCGATCACCGCCCTGGGGGCAGGGGCGCTGCTGGCGGCCCTCACCCTCGACCTGGTCAGCGAGCAGCTCCACAAAGGGGAGTTCTACACCCTGGCCCTGGGCTGCATCCTCGGGGGCCTGATCTTTGAACTGCTCAACCAGGTGGTCAACGAACACGGCGGGTTCCTGCGCAAGACCGCCACCACCTTCGCCCACCTCCGCAAGCAGAAGCTCCAGACCTTCAAACAACTGGCCCGCAAACTGAGCCAGGTGCCCCTCCTCCACCAGCTCCCCCCCGAGGAGGTCCGCGCGATCCTGCCCTTCATCATCAGGCGCTCCTACCGCAAGGGCACCACCCTTTTCCGCCAGGGCGAACCGGGGGACAGCCTGCTGATCGTCGAGCGCGGACAGGTGGACATCGTCGACGTGAAGGGCGGCGGGCGAAAGGTGGCCACCCTCGGGGAAAACCAGGTGATCGGCGAGATGGCCCTGCTCACTGGCGAGCCGCGCTCGGCCATGGCCCTGGCCGCCAATGACCTGCGGGTGTGGATCATTCTCAAGGAGGACTTCGACCGGGTGCTCGACACCTCCCCCCACCTGGCCGAGGCAGTCAAAATACTGGTGGACGAAAGACTGGCCGACATGCAGCGCCAGCACACCATCGACCCCGAACGGGCTGCGGCCTGGCACGCCAGGGCCGTCCACCACCTCGACGAGCGCCACGTCATCCTCACCGCCACCGATATCAAGGAGGCTGCCGCCGCCCACGGCGGGGCCCCGATGGCGATCTGGCTGGGCGCCCTGCTCGACGGCATCCCCGAGTCGCTGGTGCTCGGCGCCAGCATGCTGCACGCCTCGGTCAGCACCTCGCTGATCGCCGGGATCTTCCTCTCCAACTTCCCCGAGGCCCTGTCGAGTTCGTCCGGGATGCGCCAGCAGCACTTCCCCCACGGCAAGATCCTCTGGATGTGGACCTCGCTGATGCTGATCTCCGGGGTAGGCGCCTTCCTGGGCAACCTGCTCTTCGCCGAGGCGCCGCCCTATCTTTTTGCTCTGATCGAGGGGGTCGCCGCCGGCGCCATGCTCACCATGGTGGCCGAGACCATGCTCCCCGAAGCCTATCACAAGGGCGGGACGGTCACCGGCATGTCGACCCTGGTCGGCTTTCTGCTGGCCATCTTCTTCAAGACCCTGGAGTGATTCGCCCTTCTTTTTGCAGGAGATCCCCGGCGATGGCGTAGGTGGTGCCGTGCATGGCGATCACCACCAGGCCGATGCCGGCGGCCAGGTACCCCCCCGCGTAGAGATTGGGAATATCTATTGACTCATAATTGTGCGGGTGGGTGCGCACCTGGTGCACCTGGAAGCGGTAGTTGTCGTACTTCTCCTCCAGCTGCAGGGCAGCGGGGAATCCGGTGAAGAGGGAATAGTCGGCGATCCCGCCTATCTCCTTGATCAGGTGATCCACCTGTACCACCCGTTCCTCCCCCCCCGTGCTCAGCCACACCCGGCCATCCCGCCCGATGCGTTTCACCCGCGTGCGGTACAGGGCTTCCATCCTGGGCGACCCGTGCTCCAAGATCGAGGCGATGCGCGCGTAGTAAGGCAGGCCGTGGCGGCTGTCCCCGATCAGCTGCCAGTGCAGTTCGCGCGACTGGCGCATGACATAGCTGACCTGCCGGCCCGCGTCGTGCAGTTCGGTGGCCGCCCAGTCCGCCGAGCGGCCGCCCCCAACCACCATCACCCGATGGCCGGGAAAATCCTCGGGCCGGTCGTACCGGCTGGTGACCAAGGGCAGTTCCTCCCCCTCCACCCCCAGGCGCCGCAGCTGGCAACGCTGGCCGGCGGCGTAGATCAGGTACTTGCAGGTGTACTGGCGGGTGCACCGGGTTTCCAGCTCGAGGCTGGTCAGCAGAAAGCCCCGCTCGTGGGGCTCGATGCGGGTGACCTTTTCCCCAGTGTGGATATGTTCCTCCTGGCCAAAGCGGGAGGGTACCCAGTGGTAGTACTCGATCAGGTCGGTCTTGCAGATCAGCTCGTTGACGTCCAGGGCGAGGTCCTGCTCCTCGGCGTACTGGGCCAGCGGATAGAAGGCGAACTCCATCCACTGCCCCGGCGAGAGCGTCAGTAGGTTTCGGGGGGCTTTATTCCACAGCCCCCCCACCTGCTCCTGGCTGAGGAGCAGATAGTCGAGGGTTTCCCCCTGCCGGAACTCCATGGCCACCTGGGCCAACTCCTCGAATTTCTGCCTGGGGTGGTGCAGCAGCCGGAACAGATCGGCCGGGGCCACCCCGGTGCGGACCAACTCCTGGAAATCCAGTCCCAGCAGGGTGTCCTGGCGCGGGGCCAGGTACTCGGCCAACTGGGGGTACCGCGCGCTGAACACCTCGCTGCCCCGGTAGTACGGGTGCCAGCCGCCCAGGACCACGGCCAGGGCCAGGCCCGCCGGTCCGCCCCCGACGATGATGGCGGTATGGTGGCTCATCCCCTGCCGATGTAGGACTGGGTGGTGGGCAGCACGATGGCTTCGAGGAAATTGACGTGAAGCGGCAGCGTGGCCATGTGCACCGCCACCTCGGCCAGTTCCTCCACGCTCATCATCGGCTCGGCCTGGTCCTCCTTCATGCCCCCCAGGCGCTCCTGCTGCCGGCGCTCCACCAGCACATTGCCCGGGTGCAGGCAGCTGACCGCGATCCCGTGCCCGCGGCCCTCCAGGGCCGTGGCCTGGGTCAGACCCCAGATCCCGTGCTTGGCCGAGGTGTAGGGGGCCGAGTGCATGCGGGCGCGCTGGGCCGAGATACTGCCGATATTGATGATGCGGCCCCCGCCCTGGGGCTTCATGATCTTGAAGGCTTCGCGGGTGCACAGGAAGGCTCCGGTCAGGCAGGCGGCGATGACCCGGTTCCAGGCCTTCAGGCTGAGAGACTCCACTGGCCCCCCGTCGAAGGCGCCGGCATTGTTGAAGAGCACGTCCAGGCGCCCGAAACGCTCCACTGTTCTTTTGAAGAGCGCCACCACCTGGGCCTCGTCCCCCACGTCTGCCGGCACGGCCAGCGCCTCCAGTCCCTCCTTGCCTAACTCGGCGGCCACCTGCTCCAGCTTGGCCGCGTTGCGGGCCGCAAGCACCAGCTTCGCCCCTTCCCTGCCCAGGCCCCGGGCAATGCCCTTGCCGATGCCCTGGTTGGCCCCGGTCACCAGGGCTACCTTGCCAGTGAGTCTGCCCATCTTCTCCTCCTCTTTATGGGATGGTTTCCCTCAGCTCCAGCAGGCGGAATCCGCCCGCCTCCAGTTCCAGTTCCACGCGTCCCTCGGGTGAGGGCAGCGGGGTGCCCTGCAGCGCATCGGCCACCGTGCCGAAGCGCAGCTCCATGCCGGGGCGCAGCTCCAGCGCCACCCGGCGGGCCTGCTCGGGCCGGCGGTTGACCACCAGCAGGTGGGTGGGGTGTTCCCCGTCGCCGAAGAGCCCGAAATCCAGGTCCGCCTCCCCCTGGCGCACCAGGGGATTGTCGCGCAGCCTGGACGAACTGAAAAAGCCGTGGAAGTGCAGAAGCTCCAACACCTGGCCGGCCTGGCGCAGCTGCGCGCTCAACTGCCGGGCGGCGCCAAAACTCTCGGTGGGGATTCCCTGCGCGTCCACCAGGCCCTCGTAGGCCCAGCGCCCGCGCACCTGGCCCCGTGCGTCCAGCAGTTCCTCCACCCCCGAGCTGTAGAGGAAGTAGATGATCCCCGCCGCCCCCCTGGCCAGGGCCATGCCGGCCTGGACCCGCAACTCGCCGGCGCTGGGCTTGCGGTAGTACAGCTCCCTCTCGCGCCACTCGGCGTGGGCCTGGACAATGGCCTGCCAGCGGCCGTTGCGCCCCTGCAGACGCCAGGCCACCTGTTCGTAACTCCTGGCCAGCTGGTCCAGGGCTTCCTGCACCTTTTCGCCCGACCCGGACAGGTCGGCTCTGAAGACGTAGTGCTCGTGCTGGAAGATATTGGGGTTTCCGGAAGCAGGGAAGAAGGCGTCGAGAAATTCCTCCGGCGCCCGGAAATGGTCCA
This sequence comes from Candidatus Latescibacterota bacterium, assembly GCA_016187725.1. Classification (GTDB taxonomy): domain Bacteria; phylum Latescibacterota; class UBA2968; order UBA8231; family UBA8231; genus SICG01. Next base: position 18,590 of record JACPJE010000243.1, on the reverse strand, counting down.
GGCGCCCCACGGCGATGGCCGGCCGCGCCCCGTCCTCCTCTTGTAGGATTTCCACCGTGGCCCGCAGGGCCGGGTAAAAGGCCCGCTGATAATCCTCGTGCCCAACCAGGTACCCCCAGAAGCCCGGCGCCTCCCCCCATTGGCCTCGCAGCCCCAGCACCCGCCGGCGCACCTCAGCGGCAAAAGTGCTGTCCACCTCGGTGCGCGTGGCCCAGTTGCGCAACTTGTCATAGGGGGAATACCCGCGCGGCTCGTAGTACACGGGCATGCGCAGCCCGGTCCGGCTGCAGAACTCCATCACCCGTTCCTCGGCGGTGGCCGAATCCTGACCGGTCCGCTGCACCCATTCGAGGGTGTTGAGGCCCAGGTCCAATAGGTGCTGCTGATCGGCGGGGCCAAAGCGGAATTCGTCCAATCCGGCCGGCAACCAGACCCCGATGGTCAGAGGCCCCATGGGCTGGGGCTGGGGCTGGTATTCCCCACTGGCAGTGGGTTTCCACACCTGGCAGGCACCCAGCAGCACCCCCCCCAGCAGGAGCCAACTCATCGGAGCTTGGGATTGTCGGCGTGCCGCTGCCGGTCGCGCCGGGTCTTCTTCTCCATGGCCCGGGCCATGGCCGCCTCCAGATCCACCCCGGTCTGGTTGGCCAGGCAGATCAGCACGAAGAGCACGTCGGCCATCTCCATGCCCAGATCCGCCTCCTCCCCCGGCTTGGCGCTCTGGTCCCCGTACTGGCGGGCCATGAGCCGGGCCAGCTCGCCCACCTCCTCCATGAGGACCGCGGTGTTGGTCAACTCCGAGAAGTACCGCACCCCCACGCTGCGGATCCACTCGTCCACTGCCTGCTGGTGCTGGGCCAGAGTCCTGCCCTCGCTCATGGGCGGCGCCTCACTGGTACTCGCCGGCTTCGGCTTCCACCATCACCAGGGGCTGGCTGTCGGCCTGGCGCTGCTTGTTCACCTCGTCGATGCGCCAGGGTACCACCGATCCATCCTGGCGGAAGCGTTTGTAGTAGCCCTGCTCGTAGCGCGAGACCGGCATGAGCACGCTGGGCGAGCGGCGCTGCTGCAGGGCACCCGGGTCCAGGGCCTGGCCGCTGAGCAGGTCCACCACCTCGATCTGTCCCACCCGGTTGGTGCCCAGGCCCCTGGCTGCCGCGAATTTCAGATAGGGAGTTGCTTCGGGGTCCAGGCCCATCAGGTAGGTGGTCACCGTGTCCACGTGCACCTCGTTCTCGCCCAGCAGGGCCCAGCCCAGGGGGTAGTTGTGGCCCTCGTTGAAGGCGGTGCCGTCGCGGCCCACCAGGCCGTCGACCACGCACAGGCGGGGGATCTTCAGACTGCGCAGGGCGGCCACCAGGTCGCAGAGCTTGTGGAGGAAGCGGTCCTCGAAAAGGCTCAGGCCGCTCTCGGTGAGCCGCCAGATCCCCTCGGCAAAGGGCTGGTCCACCTCCTGGATATTGCACAGGTGGCGCACCGGACTGGTGAGGATGCCCATCAGGTTCTTGATCGAGAGGGTGGTGCAGCCCAGGTTGTGGCATTTGGCCAGGGGGATATTGAAGAAGAAAGAGCACTCCACCACCTCGCGGGCCAGTGGGTAGGTATCGTAGACCACCCCGCCGGGCACCTTTACCGGCCGGGTCTCGACCCCGTTGAGCACGGTGAGGGGCACGCGGCGCTGGGCCAGCATCTCCTTGTATCCTGAACCCTCCCAGGTATGCCCGTTCTGGGGATGCTCGCCCGACTGGCCCTCGGCCACCACCAGCCGCTCGCGCGGCACGCCCTTGTCCACCAGGGCGTCGAGCATCCCGCCGACGAAGCCGGGATGGGTGATCACCCGCCTTTCCGGGGGGAAGAGCACCGTGGCATTGGGCTTGAGCAACACCTTGCCGGTGGCGGGCAGTTCCAACTCCACCGCGTTGAGGGCGGCATAGGCCAGGCTGCGGTACTGGGCGAAGGGCGCCTCGTCTCGTTCGATGCGGGCGCTGTAGATATAGACCTTGTCCGGATGGATCTCCATGTAGACCTCCCAGGTAGTGTGACCCTGCTAAAGTACCGGCAAAATAAAGGCAGTCAAGAGACTGCTCTCGACTGCCTCGGACACTGCAGAATACCAGGCTCAGATCCGCTCGACGCGCGCCCCCAGGCCGCAGAGCCGCTCTTCCAGGAAGGCGTGTCCCCGGTCCAACTGGTAGAGATTGGCGATGGCGCTGGTCCCTTCTGCGGCCAGACCGGCCAGCACCGCCGCCCCGCCGGCGCGGATGTCCAGGGCCTTGACCTTGCAACCCCTGAGCTGGGCCGGGCCGTGGACGATGACCAGCCGGTCCTTCTCGGGGGAGAGCTTGGCCCCAAAGGCGCGCAGCACCTTGACGTGCCCGAAACGGTCCTCGAAGACCGTCTCGCGTATATAGCTGTCGCCCTGGGCGATACAGGAAAGGGCGGTGATGCAGGGCTGCAGGTCGGTGGGAAAGCCGGGGTGAAAGGTGGTGACCACGTTGATGGGCGACAGCGGGCCGGAGCGGCGCACCCGCAGCCACTCCCCGTCCTCGTCCAATTCCACGCCCATCTGCTGCAGTTTGGCCTCGAAGATCCGCAGGTGCTCCCGCCGCACCCCCTGGAGGGCGATATCCCCGCCGGTGATGGCCCCGGCCATCATCAGCAGGCCGGCGTCCAGCCGGTCGGCCATCACCGTGTGCTCGGCCCCGCGCAGCTTTTCCACCCCCTGGATGCGCACCGTCCGCGAGCCGATGCCCTCCACCTGGGCTCCCATCTCAGCCATCAGCAGGGCAAAATCCTCAATCTCCGGGTCCGAGGCGGCGTTTTCGATGATCGACTCGCCCCGGGCCAGGCTGGCGGCCATTATCAGATTCTCCACCCCGGTGTGGCTGGGCACGTCGCAGTACATGAAGGCCCCCTCCAGGGCAGAGGCGCTGACGTGGAATCCCCCCCCGCGCATCCCCTCCACCGAGGCGCCCAGCCGGGCGAAACCGCGGTAGTGGAAGTCAACGGGCCGCTGGCCGATGGTGCAGCCCCCCACCTCCTCGATCTGGGCCTGGCGGAAACGGCCCAGCAAGGGCCCCACAAAGAGGATGGAAGCCCTCAGCCTGCCGGTCAGTTCCGCCGGCAGCCTGGTATTGGCTATGGAGGTGGCGTCGATCACCGCCGTCCCCTCGCGGGGCTCGTACTGGACCCGGGCGCCCAGCCGGCGCAATACCTCCAGGGCCACCAGCACGTCCTTGACCGGGGGCACGCGGTGGAGGATGGTCTGGCCTTGGGAGGCCAAAAGCGAGGCGGCGATCATGGGCAGGGCCGCGTTCTTGGCCCCCTGCACCCGGGCCTGGCCCTGCAGGCGCACACCGCCCTCGATGCGGAGCAATGCTTCAGTACTCATGGTTGTCACTCTGGAGTTATAAGCGGGATCAGATCCGGGGGATGGACCATTCTGGCTCTGGGGCGTTTGCCCAATTTACTAGCGCCGGCAATTTTCGTCAACTGCCCAGTTGACAGGTGCAGGGGCGTCTCTATATTCTCGAAAAACTCCCTGCCATCATCCCGAGAAAGGAAGCCCCTATGGCCGAAACCCCGAAGATCGTCGCTTACCTCAAGCCCGTGTGCGGGTGGAGCAACGGAGTGCGCGAGGTGTTGCGCCGCCACCAGCTGCCCTTTGAGGACAAGGACATTATCAACAACCCCGCCAATTACGCCGAGATGGTCCAGAAGAGCGGCCAGCCCCTCTCCCCCTGCATCGAGGTAAACGGCGAGATGGTCGCCGACGTCAGCGGCGAGGAACTCGAGGAATACCTGATCTCCAAGGGCCTGGTCCAGCCGGTCTCGGTCTGACCCTCAGCCTCCCAGTATACCTTCGAGTACCTGCCTCATCCCTTCGGCCAGGCCGGGCTGCTCGTGGTTGAGCGGCCCGGCTGCGGCTCCCCGCACCAGGGTCAGCGCCCCCAAAGGCCGCTGGCCGACCCCGCCCAGCGGCAACACGTAGACAAAACCGATATTCCCCCCTGAGGCCCTGCTCATCAGCAACTCCTTCAGCCGCGGGGGCAATGGTCCCTCCTCTCCCGGCAGCAACTGTCCCATCACCAGCAGGGCGCTGCCCTGGGCCAGGGCCCTGCCGGCCAGCCCTGCCGAAGAGAGTGGCTGGCCGTAGATCTCCTCCCCGGCCAGCAATACCTGGATCCGGCCGGCCTGGCCGGCATCCTGGCAGACCACTCCTGCTAAATTCAGGCCTCCCTCGGTGTTCACCTGCTCGTAGATCATGATCTCTGCGGCCTCGATCTGCAGCAGCAGTTCCATGCCCCGCTGCACCGCCTGATCAGGGGGCAATTGCCTGAGCATGGAGACCAGGTGGGCAGGGATCTCCAAGGGGGCGGGCATCTTGAAAGGGATGGCGTTTACCGGCATCTCCAGTTCCTTGACTTCCGGTGCAAAGGCCTTATATTTTTCCCCGGTTTTCGGCGGCGCTTTAGCTCAGTTGGTAGAGCAGAGGACTGAAAATCCTTGTGTCCCCAGTTCGATTCTGGGAGGCGCCACCAGTTCTTTGTGAATATAGACAGCCACTCCCCCAGAACAAGGCGAGTGGCTGTCTTTTTTCGCCAGCTCTTCACTTCATACCTGGCCACCACTGGTAGCCAGGAATTCCCGCATCGACTTGAGGATCTCTTCGCGGGTGGCCTGCTGGTTTACCAGTACTTTGGTGCGCACCTACTGGAAGAGCATCCCCTGCTGGGTCTGCAGCATCTGGGCGATGCGCAGGGCATCGTGGTCGGCGTATTTGAGATTGATGCGCGGATCTTCATAGCGGAGGTTTTCAGCAGGTCTACAACTGCATCGACCGGACTGACCAGCGCCTCGACGAGAAATACGAGTTGCTGATCAAGCGGTTGGATAACCGGTTTCTGTGGACGATCGCCACCATGATCGCGCTATCCAGCATGGTGGTGACCATCCTCAAGTTATGAAGCACCGCTATCTCACCAGCGCCGTCCTCTGTACTGCACTGAAGGCGCCGGCCTCCAGGCGATAGAAGTAGATACCAGTGGCAACCGCAGTGCCGCCTTGGTCCCTTCCATCCCAGACCAACTGGTAAGCCCCCGGCTCCTGCACCCCCTCCACCAACACCCGCACCTGCTGACCCAGCACGTTGAATACCCCCAGCTTCACCCTCCCAGCCCTTGTCAGCTGCTTCACCTGGCTGTATGGCCTGCTGGCGGCCATATTGCTCGGCGTGGCCGGCCTGTGGTTCAAATAGGCCAGGACTCCCCAGATTCTCACTGCTCTTTCTCCGCTTTTTCGCTGCTTCCCGCAGCACCCGCCGCTACCTCTGCCCGCCTCACGCCCTTCCCCAGCGTCTCCACCTCCTGGGAAACCTGCCCATCCACCACCTTGCCCTTGAGCATCGTCCAAGTCAGCCATCTGCTCCTCGCCCCTGGGGCGGATGAGCACCCGCTGGTGCTGGACGTGCTCTTCATCGCTCTCCCCATCGCGAGGGTCGCGCACGAAGAGCCCAATTCTGCGGTCTCCGCCTTTGGTAAAACCAAAGCCGCACCTCCTCGCGGGAGATGCGGCTTATGCTGGCAGCCACCATTGGCGCCCCTCTCGATCACCGTCCGCTTTTGAGCACCTCCCCGAGCTTGGCGATCTCCTCCCCGTAGAGGGCCCAATCGCCGCGGCGCTGCGCTTCGAGGGCGCGGCTGTAATGCGCTCGCGCCTGCTGAAACAGGTCCCCGCCAACCACCGGCTCCAGCGGGGCAGGCTCCGCTCTTTCGGGCTCTGGGGACACCGGGGCCCCGAACACCTTCACCAGGGCTGCGTCTAGCGTCTCCTCCATGGCGATGCGGTTCTCATAGGCCACGATCACCCTTTTCAGTTCGGGGATCTTGCCGCCCTCGGCCCGCAGGTAGATGGGCTGGATGTAGATCAGCGACTCCTCGATGGGGATGACCAGCAGATTGCCCCTGAGCACCTCGGAACCCCGCTGGTCCCAGAGGGAGATCTGCCTGGAGATGTCCGCATCCTGATTGATGCGGTTGTTGATCTGGGCCGGCCCGTAGACCAGTTTCTGCTTGGGAAAACGGTACACCACCAGCTGCCCGTAGAATTCCCCGTCGCTGCGGGCCACCATCCAGGCCGAGAGATTGTCCTTGCCGCGGGGGGTGAAGGGGATCATCAGGATGTACTCTTCCTGCTTTTCGCCCGGCAGTTTCATGATCATGTGCCGCATCATCAGGTCGGTCTGTTCCTTGCCGCCGACCACCGGGATCTGCCACTGGTCTTCCTTGTTGTAGAAGATCTGTGCTTCGTCCATGTGGTACACCGTGTACAGTCCCGTCTGGTAGGAAAAGAGCACCTCGGGATACCGGATGTGGGCCCGCAGGTCCTCGTCCATCTCGTCAAGCGACACAAAGGCGCCTTTGAATATCCTGCCATAGGTCCCGATGATCGGATCGTGGGGGTCGGCGAGGTAAAAGGTCATTTTCCCGTCATAGGCGTCGATCACCACCTTGACCGAGTTCCTGATGTAGTTGAGGCGTTTGCCGGACCGGGGCTCGAACAGATCATTGACCAGTTCCGCATAAGGGTAGCGGTCCGAAGTGGTGTACGCGTCGTAGATCCACTTCAATTCCCCCTTTTTCGTCACCACCATGTAGGGGTCCCGATCCAGGTGCAGGAAGGGCAGGGCCCGCCTGACCCTTTCCTCGATATTGCGGTAATACATGATCCTCGATTGGGCGGTGATATCGTCGGAGAGCAGGATCTTCAGCGACCCGAAGCGCAGGGCGAAGAGGGCCGTGCGGAAGAGCGACTCGACCGGCACGCCCCCATTGCCCGCGTAATCGGCGAAGACGTTCTCCTCGCCTGAAGGGTAGTCGAACTCCTTGGCCCTGGTATTGACCGCCACCCAGTCCCTGGTGAGTTCTCCGTAGTAGATCTCCGGCCGGCTCACGGTGAGGGCCGCATAGCTCGATGCGGGGGGCAGATCCTTTACAAAGAGCACCGGCAGCCCCTCGGGAGTGACTTCGTTGACCGGGCTGAGGGTGAGCCCAAAGCCGTGCGTGAAGGTCAGGTGCTCGTTGATAAAGGTGCGCTGAGGCAGACTCGCGGGATTGAGTTCCCGGGGGGAGAGCAGCACCTGGCGGTAGTCGCCGTCAAAGTGATACCGGTCGTTGTCGGCGGAGATGAAATCGTAGTAAGTGCGTATTTCCTGCAACTGGCCAAAGGTGTCCAGCAGGGGCTCGCTGTCCCAGAGCCGCACGTTTTTCATGGTGGAGCGGTTGTTGTCGATGTCGGTCATGGTGATGACCGCTTCGCCGGCCAGGTCGCGCTCCACGATCCCATCGAGGGCAAAGGCTCTGCGCGTGGCCTCGATATTGTGCTCGATATAAGGGGTTTCCTTGACGAGTTCGTTGGGGGCGACCACGAACTTCTGCAGCAGGGCCGGGTACACCCAACCACCCACGGCGCTGACCAGCACGTAAACGCCCAGCGCGATGGCGATGGGGCGGTTGCCCGGTCTGAATACCCCGACCACCACCAGCACGGCGGCGCCAGCGGCGACGTACCCCAGGAGGTTCAGGAAGGGCAGGGTGGCGTGGATATCCGTATAACTGGCGCCGGTGAAAGGCCCGGTGGAGCTGTAGAGCAGGGAGGGGATGCTGACGGTGAAGATCTTGTAACAGGTCAAGGCAAACAGCAGCGCGACCAGCGCCGACAAGTGCGCCTTCGCCCTTCCTTCGAGGCGCAGCGACCGCAAAAAACCAGCCCCTGGAGCCAGATGTTTCAGGGTGGCGCCCCCCCGCAGGGCGTAGCTGGCAAGAGCGGCGATCAGCGAGATGATGATCAGCCAGTACCCCAGCCCGATGGCGAACTGCATGAAGGGCAGCTCGAAGAGGTAAAACGCGATATCGCGGCCAAAGAGCGGATCGCTCTGCCCGAAGGGGACGGCGTTCAGATATTCCAGCGTCAGCTCCCAATTGCCCGCCCCGACCATCCCGGTGAACACTCCCAGCACCAGCGACAGGGGCAGGGCAAAGGTGTGGACATAATGCGATAGGTTCAGCACCCGCACCCTGCCCGTCGGCGCGCCGGTCTCGTCCCACAGGGGAACGATCAGCGGCCTCGAGATCACCAGCCGGCCCGCCAGCCCGAGGTTGGCGTAGATGAAGGCCGCACTCGCCGCTCCCGTCCCCAGCCCCAGGAAAAGCTTGGCGCTGAGAATGGTGAGGAAAATGCCGCCCAGCCCCACCTCCTGAAACCAGTACCAGTCCGTCTGCAACCGCACCAGATCGGGCACGACGAAAAATGCCAGCAGTGCCGCGCCGTAGGCCAGGTAGGAGGCCACGCGCTTGGAAAGTCTGTTGCTCAGCTCGATCATTGGTCAGTCCTATTCCCGGGTTGGGGGCGGCATGATGAGACCTTCGGGGTTGCGCACCCCGTAATGAGTGGGCAGCTGGCGCCAGTCGACGACGACGCCACCTTGCCCCCGGCGATGGCCAGGTCCCTGGGGGCGTCGATCGCGTTCTTCGGGTCGATCAGGTGTCCTCCTGCCAGCAGCAGATCGAAATTCTTCATCGCTCGCTCTCTTTGGTTGAAGGCCGCACCGCTCCAGACCACCAGGAGCAGTCGCGCTGCCCCTCAGGCGCGCTACCGCCCCTTTGCCTTGGCCTCTCTGCGGCGCCCGTGCAGCACCCTTTCGGTGTAGCCATTCGGCTCCTCCCGGCCCTTGAACACCAATTCCAGCGCTGCCTGGAACTCGGTGCTGGATTCGAAGTCGGGCCCCATGCTCCGGTACTTGGGATCGGCGCTGTTCTGGCGGTCCACCACTGCGGCCATGCGCCTGAAGGTCGCCTTCACCTGCCGCTCGTCCACCAGGCCGTGGCGGAGCCAGTTGGCGATATGCTGGCTGGAGATGCGCAGGGTGGCCCGGTCCTCCATCAGGCCCACGTTGTCGATGTCGGGCACCTTGGAGCAGCCGATGCCCTGGCCCACCCAACGCACCACGTATCCCAGGATCCCCTGGGCATTGTTGTCCAGCTCTTTCTGGATGGCCTCTGGAGTCAGCTTTCGATCGAGGATGGGGGGCGTCAGAATGTCGGCCAGGCTGGCCCACTGCCGGTGGGCCAACGCTGCCAGCCGGTCCGCCACCTTCACCTGGTGGTAGTGCAGGGCGTGCAGCACCGCCGCCGTGGGCGAAGGCACCCAGGCCGTGGTGGCCCCTGCCCGGGGATGGCCGATCTTGGTCTCGAACATCTCGCGCATCCGGTCTGGCATGGTCCACATCCCCTTGCCCAGTTGGGCCCGGCCCACCAACCCCGCCGCGACGCCGGTGTCGATGTTCCAGTCCTCGTACGCGCTGAGCCAGGGCTGCTTCTTGATCTCCGCCTTGGGGAATACCGGGCCCAGTTCCAGGCTGGTGTGGATCTCATCCCCGGTCCGGTCGAGGAACCCGGTGTTGATGAAGACCAGGCGTTCGCTCGCCGCCCCTATGCATGCGGCCAGGTTCACGGTCGTCCGCCGTTCCTCGTCCATGACGCCGATCTTCAGGGTGTTGGGGGCCAGACCCAGCGCCTCCTCGACGCGCGCGAAGAGTCGCCCGCACCTCCTCCGGGCCGTGCAGCTTGGGCTTCACCGCGTAGATGCTGCCCGCCTTGCTGTTGCGGTACCGGCCATTGCCCCTGAGGTCGTGGATGGCGGCCAGGCTGGCCACCATCGCGTCGAGAAAGCCTTCGGGGATCTGGGCCCCATCGCCGGTGGTCACCGCGTCGGTGTACATGTGGAGGCCCACGTGGCGCACCAGCATCAGGCTGCGCCCCGGAAGCACCAGGGCGCTGCCGTCGGGCGCCTCGAACTGGCGGTCCGGATTGAGCCGGCGGGACACGGTGCGGCCGCCCTTGGTGAACTCGGCTTCGAGGGTGCCCCGCATCAGCCCGCACCAGTTGCCGTAGACCCGCGCCTTGTCGGCTGCGTCCACGGCGGCCACCGAGTCCTCGCAGTCCTGGATGGTGGTGAGGGCCGCTTCGAGCACCACGTCCTTGACGCCGGCGCGGTGGTTCCTGCCCACGGGGTGTTCCCGGTCGAGCTGAATCTCGAGGTGCAGCCCGTTGTTGCGCAGCAGGACACTGCGCAACCGGCCGCCCTCCTGCGCGCAACCGGCGAACTGGGCGCTGTCCCTCAGCCCGACCTGGCGACCCCCCTCCAGGCTGGCCACCAACTGCTGCCTCCCCGCCTCCGCCTTCAGGGAGAACTGCACCACCTGTGCATAGGAACCCTCGGCGAGCGGGACCACCTCGTCCAGCAGCGCCTCGCTGCGGGCGATGACCAGGGCCCCGCGCGCTACATTGTACTCCAGGCCTTTCTCCGCGCCCCCCTCTTCGGGGATCAGGTCCGTGCCGTACAGGGCGTCGTACAGGCTCCCCCAGCGGGCATTGGCCGCATTGAGGGCGTAGCGGGCATTGTCCACGGGCACCACCAGTTGGGGGCCGGCGACCTGGGCGATCTCCGGGTCCACGTCCTCCGTGCTGATCCGGCAGGACCCCTGATCCGGCACCAGATAGCCTATTTCCGCCAGAAAGGCGCGGTACGCATTCGGGTCCAGGGGCGCTGACCGGCGCGCCAGATGCCAGGCGTCGATCTGGGCCTGCAGCGCGTCTCTTCGGTGCAGCAGCTCCAGGTTCTTCGGGGCCAGTTCCCTGACGATCTTGCCCAGCGAGGTCCAGAAATGCCCGGCCTCCACCCCCGTCCCCGGCGCGATCTGGTCCCTGACCAGCTCGCAGAGGCGCCCGTCGACCTGCAGCCCGCCGATGGCGACCTTTCCCTGCAGTGTATCAGTCATATTTTCCCTCACTCTGCGTTTTGGGAGTGTTCACAGCACCTCCACCAGTTCGAGCCAGCCGGCTGGCCCGCCGGCCTCCAGCGCCTCCCGCGACCCCATCACCACCACCTGGCCCACCTCCCGCACCTGGTCGAGGATCTGGGCGAAGTGCCTGAATTGCGCGGTACTGGCCCCCAGCACTGCCTCGCGTACCTGCTGGCGGAACTCGTCGGTGACGCCGGTCAGGTGGCGCACCATCGAGGTGTAGCCCTTGGCGTCTGGCAGCTGGTGGGCGTCCTGCTCGCCGATGGCGCCGATGATGGCCCGCTCCAGTTCCTCCTGGCTCAGCTCCAGCTCGCGCAAAAACTGGCCGGCCCGGTCGTAGTTGTCCAGGGTCTGTTTCAGATTCGGGTCGCGATAGGAGCCGTAGGAGAAGACCCCCGAAAAGGGATCGAAACTGCAGAAGGCCCCGTACGCGCCTCCCTGGACCCTGACCCGGTCCCACAACCAGGTGTTGCGCAGAAAGCGGGAGATGACGCTCACCGAACCGTCGAACTGGTACCCCAGGTCGTAGAGGTCGGCGGCCTTGCCCACATAATTCACCTTGGCCGGGATGACCAGACCCTCGCTGGTCTTCCTGAAGCCCGGCTCCCAACCCCCGCCCTCCTCCTCTCCCTCGGGCAGGGCCTGGATCAAGGACCTCAGCCGGGGAGCGAATTGCGCCCGGTCCGCCCCTGCCAGGGTGACGTTGACTAATAGCGCACTGCGGTTGAGCAGCCGGCGGCGCAATTCCAGCAACTTGTCTCTCACCCCCGGCCAGTCCGCTTCGATCTGGCCCACCAACTTGCGAAGAAAAAAGAGATAGCTGACTCCTTCCATCTGTTCGAGCGCCCAGGCCGCCTCGTCGTACTGGGCGCGCAGGCGCAGCCCCACCACCCCATGCCCGCCGGGCACCAGGCCGGCCTCTGCCCCGGCCTTCTCCTCCAGGGCCATCTGCAGCAGGCGTTCCTGGTCGTCCAGCCTGGCCTCCAGCAGCACCTCGCCCAATATCTCTAACATCTCCCCGGCCTGGGGGGCCATGGCCTTGCCGCGCAGGATGAACCGCGCCGCCGCCTCGCGGCGGCCCCGCTGGGAGGTGACCAGCAGCTGGGGCCAGATCCCCCCGGTGCGCGCCCCGATGCGCTGGGCCAGTTGCACGAAATCCTCGCGGGCCGTCCCGGTCTCCAGCAGGGCGCGGCCAAAGAGCGGCACGTAGGGGAGGAGTTCCTGGGGCAGGCGGTGCAGGTCAAAGCCCAGTTCCAGGTACACGATGCCATTGGTGAAGAGTTCGTGGTAGAGCACCGGCACCCGGCCCTCCGCCACCTGGTCGAGGGGCAGGGTCTTGATCCGGGGTTCCATGTCGGCTAGGCGCAGGCGGGGCAGGGTGGCCAGGGCTTGGGGCGGATCAGGCGTCTCCTGGCGCTCTTTGAGCAATTGGTTCTCGGCGATGATCCGCTCCTGCGCGGCCCGGTCCAACCCGGCGCGGACCCCGGCCAGCCTTTGCTCTTCCTCGGCCTCCTCGCGGGCGCCCAAACCGGTATCCGGGCGCAGGACCACCATGGTGCGGTGGGGATTGCCCAGCAAGTGATGCTGGATCAGCCCGCTGAAATATTCCCGGTCCTGCCCCGCCCTGGCCTTGACCGCCTCCAGGGGCCCGGCAAAGGCCAGGGGCACCAGGGGATTGCGGTCATAGGTCCACCAGGTCAGGCTGCGCAGCATCAGGATCAGGCCGCGGGGATAGGAGCCGGTGTTGTTCTCGCGCAGCCCGAATTCGATGGTGTTGAGCGCCGCGGCGATCTCCCCGCTGGCGATCCCCTCGCGGGCCAGCCGCTCCAGGACCGCCACCACCAGGCCCTCCACTTCATCCTCCCTACCCACCTTGACTCCCTTGAGGCCCGTGGAGAAGAAGAGCTGGCGCAACTCGCCCTCCATGCCCCCCCCGATCAGGTCTTCTCCCAGGCCCGAGTCGATGAGGGCCTTGCGCAGGGGTGAGGCCGGCGTGCCGATCAGGGCGTGAGCCAGGAGCTGCAGCCCCATCTCGGTCTGGGCGTCCAGGCCGTCCTCCAGCAGCCAGTTGATGGTCACCATGCTCTTGCCCTCGTGCTCCTGGCCGGCCGCGTACGGAAAGGTCAGCACCTTGGGCTTGGCAAAGGGCGGCTGGGCCGGGATGGCGACCGGGCCAGGACCAGGAGCAAATTCGGCCAGGTATTCCTCCAAAAGCAGCAGCCGGCGCTGGGGATCGTCGTCCCCGGAGAAGAAGATGAAGGCATTGGCGGGATGGTAGTAGCGCTGGTGGAAGGCGCTGAACTGCGCGAAGGTCAGGTCTGGGATGTGGCGGGGATGGCCGCCGGAGTCCAACCCGTAGGGGGTGTCGGGAAAGAGGGACTCCTGGACGTGCTTGTACATCACCGATTCGGGCGAGGAGTACGCCCCTTTCATCTCGTTGAAGACCACCCCCTTGTAGCTGAGGAGGCCCTCCGTGTTTTCCAGTTCGTAGTGCCAGCCCTCCTGCTCCAGCACCTGGGGAGTGAGCCGGGGGTGGAAGACCGCGTCCAGGTACACGTCGATGAGGTTGTAGAAATCCTGCGCGTTCTGGCTGGCCACCGGGTAGCAGGTCCGGTCTGGATAGGTGAAGGCATTGAGGAAGGTCTTGAGCGAGCCCTTGAGCAGTTCCACGAAGGGCTCCTTGACCGGGTACTTGCGCGAGCCGCAGAGCACTGAATGTTCCAGGATGTGGGCGATCCCGGTGGAATCCGGGGGCGGGGTGCGGAAATTGATGCCGAAGACCTTGTTCTCGTCGCTGTTGATCGCCGAGAGCAGCAAGGCCCCGCTGCGGTGCTGGTAGCACTGCACCCGGGTGTTGAGTTCGGGGATCTGCTGCTCTCTCTCCAGGGTAAAGCCGTGTCCGCTCATCTTTTCCTCTCTCCACCCAGGTTCCAGATCCCGGCGGCCGTGCCCCCCAGGATGCGGTCCTGCTCGGCGGCGCTGAGAAAGGGCAGGCCCTCGCGGACCAGGCGCAGTTCGTCCTGCAGGGTGGGCCATTTGTGCTTGAGGCGATGGTGCCCCGGATAGCCGGTGCCCCAGGCCATGACCGGGACCACCCCGTTCGGCGAGCTGTTCTTCGATGACGTCCGCGTTCCACTGGAGAACCTGGTCGGCGAAGAAGGCATTGAGGTGGAACTGGATCACCGCGCCCAAGCTGGAGATCTCCTCCCACAGCGCGTTGTTCTGAGGGGTGAGCAGGATCTTCTCATCCGGGTAGTACATGGGATGGAAACGAAAACCCACCAGCCCCCGTTCCTTCACCCAGTAACGCGCCTGGGCGGCATTGGCCGGGTCCTGCGGATCGAGCAGGCCGTGGCCGATGAAGCGTTTGGGGAAGCGGGCCGCCGAATCGGCGATGTAGCCATTGTCCCAGGTGGACCAGCTGGTCTGCACCAGCACCGACCAGTCCACCCCGCACTGGTCCATCTCCGCCAGCAATTCGTCGGCAGTGCCCGGTTCGTCGGGCAGGCTCTTCCAACCAGGGGCTGTGGGGCCCACCGGGTATTTGGGTGGATCGATCTCCCAGACGTGCACGTGGGTGTCGACGATCATGGTTTCCTCCTCTCACACCAGGACGATCTTGCCCAGCACTGCCCCCCGCTGGGCGCCGGTGGCCGCGGGCAGATTGCCGGGCCGGTCCATCAGGGTCTCGTTGGCCAGCACCGCAAAGGCCACCGCCTCCTTGGCATCTGCCGAGATGCCGAGGCTGTCCAGCTTGTCCACCTTTATCCCGGGCAGTGCCTCGCCCAGCAGGCGCATCAAGTGCAAATTGTGGGCGCCCCCGCCGCTGACCCACACCTCGTCCACCGGGGTGAGGGGCAGGGCAAAGCGCTCCAGCCCCTCGGCGATGGCGCGGGCGGTGAAGGCCGTCAGGGTGGCCAGCCAATCAGCGGAATTCAACTGATACCGGGCCAGCAGTTCTTCTAGAAAGGCCGCGCCGAATTCCTCGCGGCCCGTGGACTTGGGCGGGGGCAGCTGCAGGAACTCGTGCCCCATCAACTCATCGAGCAGCCCCTGATCCACCCAGCCCCCGGCAGCCCCCTGCCCGTCCCGGTCGCAGCGCTGGCGCCCGCCGCTGAAATGAGCGGCGGCCCCGTCGATGAGCGCGTTGCCCGGTCCCAGGTCAAAGGCCCGCACCTGCCCGGCCTCCCCCCCGGCCGGCAGCAGGGTGGCATTGGCGATCCCGCCGATATTGAGCATCACCCGGCCGCGCAGGCCGTGGCCGAAGAGCAGAAAGTCCACCAGGGGCACCAGCGGGGCCCCCTGGCCGCCCAGGGCCATGTCAGCCGGGCGGAAATCGGCGATGGTGGGGATGCCGGTGCGCTGGGCGATCAGGGCCGGCTCGCCGATCTGCAAGGTGGAGGGCGGCGCGCCCTTGGGCAGGTGGCGCACGGTCTGGCCGTGGGAACCGATCAGGTCCACCTCCGTTGGATTCAGCCCGGACCCCCGGATCACCTGCAGCGCCGCCTGGGCGAAGGCCTCGCCGACCGCAAAGTTCAGCCGGCACAACTCGTCGAGGGAGGCCGCCGGCCCGAAGAGTTCAAAGACGCCCCGGCGCAGATCATCGTCCATGGGCACGGTCTCAAAGGCCAGCAGCTTCACCCGGGTCCCCGGGCCGCAACCCTCTACCTCGACCAGGGCCGCGTCGATGCCGTCGGCCGAGGTGCCCGACATCAGCCCCGCGATGCGCCGGCTCTTTTTCGCTTTCAAAGTCAGCAGACAGTCCATGCCCTCAAGGCTTTCGCGCGACCAGCATAAAGTTCCACGCATCCCCCTCCACCCGGTGTACCCGGTCCAGGGCCCAGGCGGCCAGTTGCACCGCCGCGTACAGGGGCCGTACCAGCAGGGAAAAGACCCCGCGGTCGAAATGTTGAGTATAATAGCAGAAGCGCGCCCCGGCCGTGACCCAGTACCCGGCCAGGGGCCGCACCTCCACTGGCTCCATGCCGGCCCGGCGGGCCAGGTGGGCCAGCCCAAAGCCGGTGAAGCGGAAGTAGTCGTGCGGCTCTTCGTGCACCCCCCAGATGTGCGGGGCGGTGAGGATCAGGTGCCCTCCCCGGCACAGCACGCGGCAGACCTCGTCCATCAGCTGCCCCGGCTCGGGCACGTGCTCCAGCACCTGGGCGCAGAGCACCGTGGCAAAGCAGCCGGTGCCGAAAGGCAGGTGCAGACCGCTGCCCCAGACCTGGGGCGGGGTGCGGGCGTAGCGCGCCCGGTCCATTTCCAGCCCCACGTACCCGCCCTGGGGGGCCAGCTGGCGGTGAGTCTGCCGGCCGCACCCCAAGTCCAGCAGCGGCCCTTGCCCATACTCCCTGGTGGCGCGTTCCAGGTGTTCCCGGTGCAGGCGCAGGACCAGCCAGTTCACCGAGAAGGGCGAGGCGCTCATCCGCGCTACTGCCGGTCCCGGGCCTGGTGCGGATAGTAATCCCCCACCTCGCCGGCCGCGTCGATCACGTAGCTGCCCGGATAGAGGACGGTGGTGGGGCACACGTGGCCGGGCACGGCCAGCAGGTAGGTGCCCACCTCTGGCAACTCGCCCTTCAGGCGGAAAACTCCGTGCTCCTCGTTCTGCAGCTGCAGCACCGCCTCCTCCCGGCCCACCAGGCGCGCCCGGCGCTCCAGGGGCGGGTCGCCGCAGATGGCCTTGTATCCCAGGTCGGTGGTGATGGTGCCCAGCTGCGGGTGGCAATCCACCACCTGGCACAGCACCAGCACCGCCCAGCGGAAGGGCAGTTCGGGCATCAGGCGCGCGTACCCGGCGTCCCAGTACACGCAGGTGCCCGGCGAACCCAGCACCTGGCCGGTGCGGGCGTAATAGGGAAAGGAGAAGGACCCGCCCGCCACCATCCTGGGCACCGGCAGTCCCTCGGCTTCCAGGCGGTCCTTGAAAGCCCTGATCTCCTCCAGGTGCTGCAGGGCCTGCTGCTCCCGGGCCGCCGGATCGGTCTGGTGGTCGTGGCCGTCGTACGCGTGCAGACCGGCCGGTTCCAGGTGGGGCATGTCCGCCAGCTGCCGGTACAGAGCCAGGGCTTCGTCTCCCGGGGCCAGGCCAGTGCGGTGCATACCCACGTCCAAATCCAGCATCACCCGCACCCGCTGGCCCTTGGCTCCGGCGGCCTTTGCCAATAACTCTAGATGCAGGGGTTTGCCGGCGATGGCGCTGACCTGCGCCTGGGGATGGGCAAGGGCCAGGGCGCAGAAACGCTCGGCCTTGCGCCCCTGCACCAGCGGATAGGCCAGCAGTACTTCCTTGCCGCCGGCTCCCAGGGCCACCTCCATTTCCTTGAGGGTGGCGCATTTGAAGCCGGCGATGCCCGCCTCCACCTGCCGGCGGGCGATGGCCGCGCACTTGTGGGTCTTGAAGTGTACCATCAGGTGCTGCGCCCCCCCGGCCAGTTCGCACTGGAGGCGGAGGTTGTGGTCCACCTGTTCCTCGAAGATCAGCATGGCCGGCGTCTCGATGCCTGCTGGCTCGCCGACCTTGTAACCGGAATACTCGATCATGGAATTCTCCTCGCTGTGGAAACGAAAATAACGCAAGGGCCCACCCTGGGCAATGCTGGCGCCTTTGCTTATCTTGTCTGCCACCCTGACCACCCGCCAAAGGAGGCGCTCCCGATGATGAAACTGGGCTGCATGTCGCTGAGTTACCAGAAGGAATTCGCCGCCGGCCAGCTCGACCTCGAAGGGTTCATCGAACGCGCCTACCAGTTGGGCCTGGACGGCATCGACATCCACACCGGGGCCTTCGCCTCCACCGAGCCGGCCTATCTGCGCCGCATCCGCATGCAGGCCCTCAGGCGCGGCCTGGCCCTCTCCTATATCGGGGTGAGCACCAACTTCGGCAAGCCCCCCGAGCAGTTGGAGGCCGAGGTGGCCATGGCCAAAAAATGGATCGGGGTGGCCGCCCGGATGGGCATCCCGCTGGTGCGGGTCTTCGCCGCCTGGGTGCCCCAGGGCGAAACCACCGAAGCAGTCTGGGCGCGCATGATTCCCTGCCTGAAGGAGGTGGCCGCCTATGGCGAGGGGCAGGGCGTGGTGGTGGGGCTGCACAACCACAACCACGGCTGTGTCACCCGCACCGGCAAGGACGTGATCAGGATTCTCGACGAGGTGGACAACCCCTACTTCTCCCACATCCTCGACACCGGCCAGTACGTGGGCTCACCGGGGGCTTCGGGGGCCAAGGGGGTGGAAGACCCTTCCCTGGACTTCTACGGCAGCATCGCCCTCACTGCCCCCCTGGCCGTGCACGTGCGCTGCAAGATCTACCGCATCCAGAGCGGCGAGGAAGCCTGGCTGAACTACCCGCGCATCTTCGAGATCCTGCGGGGAGTGAAATACAACGGCTGGCTGTCGGTGGTGTACGAGGGACAGCAGGTGGAGCCCGAAGCCAGCGCCGTGCCCAAGGCCGTCAAGTACCTGCGCAAACTGATGCGGGAGGAATAGCCTCTCATCAACCGCAGCATAGCGAGCCGAGGGCTGGGGGAGTGCCCCGATGGCGGTTCTGGGGGAGAGGTAGAGCAAGGAGGCGGGCCGATGGCCCTGTAGGTCTTTCCCGGGGAGTAGCAGGGATGGGAAGTCCGCGTGGCTGGGGGCCGGGTAGCGGAGCGACAGCGAGCGAGGCGCAAAGCCCCAACGTATGGGGCGTTGCGGGGGAAGGGTCTTGGGGGAGGGCAGCTCTTTTTGC
>JACPJE010000043.1 GCA_016187725.1 Candidatus Latescibacterota bacterium | reverse complement strand
TGATGGGCTGGTTCCCGCCCCGGTGCCCGAATTTCAGGTGGAAGATCTGCGCCCCGAAGGCCAGGCCCAGGATCTCGTGGCCCAGGCAGATGCCGAAGAGGGGCCGGGTGCCGATCAATTTCCTGCAGGAGTCGATGGCATAGTGCAGCGGGCGCGGGTCTCCCGGGCCGTTGGACAGGAAGATGCCGTCCGGCTTGAAGGCCAGGGCTTCTTCGGCGGTGGTGGTGGCTGGCACCACCGTCACCCGGCAACCCTCCTCCACCAGCTTGCGGATGATGTTGCGCTTGATGCCGTAGTCAAAGGCCACCACATGAAAACGGGGCGAGGGCGGGCTCACCTCGTAGGGGGCGGTGCAGCTCACCTCCCGCACCAGGTCCATCCCTTCGAGGCCGGCCCAGTTGCGGGCCTTGGCCACCAGGCTCTCCGGATCGGGGTCCTCGGTGGAGATGGCCGCATTCATCACCCCGTGGATGCGCACCCGCCGGGTCAGCTGCCGGGTGTCGATACCCTCCACGGCGATGACCCCGTTGGCCTCCAGGTACTCGGGCAGGCTCTGGGTGGCGCGCCGGTTGCTCGGCCGCCGGCAGCACTCCTTGACCAGGAAGCCCCGCACCTGGGGCCGCGCCGATTCCTCGTCCTCCGGGTTGACCCCGTAGTTGCCGATCAGCGGATAGGTCATGGTCACCATCTGGCCGGCATAGGAGGGATCGGTCAGGATCTCCTGGTACCCGGTCATGCTGGTATTGAAGACCAGCTCTCCCAGGGTCTCGCCGACGGCGCCCACGGAATTGCCCTGGAACACCGTGCCGTCCGCGAGGGCGACAAGCGCTTTCATCCAGCCCATGCTCCTGATAGAGGGGGATGTAAAACCTAAGGAAAAAGGCAAAAAAAAAGAAGGGCTTCCCCCGCAGTGAGGGAACCCCCTTCTTTTAGCGACACGAGCGCAGTGAGGCGCTGATCAGCCCAGGTGCTTATTGACCAGTTTGGTCATGTCGAACATGCTCACCTGCTTCCTGCCGTCGAAGACGGCGCGGAGCTTGTCGTCAGCATTGATCATGCGCTTGTTCTGGGAATCCTGCAGGCCGTGCTTTCTGATGTACTCCCAGAGTTTCTTGACGACCTGCGTGCGGGGGAGGGGCTTGCCGCCCACGACAGCTGCCAACGCCCCTGAGGGCTGCAGGGGCTTCATGAAGGAAGGATTGGGCTTGCGCTTAGCCTTGGCCTTCTTCGGGGCAGCCTTCTTCTTGGCCGCCTTCTTCTTCGGAGCAGCCTTCTTCTTGGCTGCGGCCTTCTTCTTTGGAGCGGCCTTTTTCTTGGCCGCCGCCTTCTTCTTCGGAGCAGCCTTTTTTTTGGCCATCTTTCTTCTCTCCTTACTTCTTCTTCTTGGCTGCGGCCTTCTTCTTCGGAGCGGCCTTCTTCTTCGGAGCGGCCTTCTTCTTGGCTGCGGCCTTCTTCTTGGCTGCGGCCTTCTTCTTCGGAGCGGCTTTCTTTTTTGCTGCCATGGTTTTTCTCCTCGTTTTGGTTATGCGCGATGTGAATCCTGAGTGATCAAACGATTTTAGGCCGTGATCTGGTGCAACTGCAGTGAGTATCCCGGTCTACTCTCGATTGATCACCCCCTCCCAGAAGATTCTGCGCATCGTGTCATTACCTCCCCCTCGAAACGTAACGTATTTGTTACTGTTTTGTGTAAGATACCATCATACAGTCAGATTCGTCAAGCAGAAATTGCACGTTTTGTGCCGGTGATCTATCTTAAAATCACTCGCAATCTCTCCGTCTCTCGCAAAACCTCTTATGACTGAAGAGTGCAAAATAGGCTTCATCGGCGCCGGCAACATGGGCGGCGCGCTGATCAGCGGGCTGGTGGCAGCCGGCCGTATTCCACCCGCTCAGCTGACCGCCACTGACCTGCGCGACGCCGTGCTCCAGCCCTTGCGCGACCTGGGCGTGCGGACCAGCACCCAGGCTGAGGACGCCATCCTCGGGCAGCAGCTGGTCATCCTGGGCGTCAAGCCGCAGAGCGCTCCCGCCTTATTTCAATTGGTAAAGCAGCACCTGCGCCCCGACCAGCTCCTGGTCTCCATCATGGCCGGGGTGAGCACCACTGCCATCGAGGCCCAGCTGGAGGTGCCGATCCCGGTGGTCCGCGTCATGCCCCAGACCCTGGCCCAACTGGGCGCGGCGGCTTCGGGGGTCTGCGGCGGCAGGCACGCCTCCCCGGCCCAGGTGGAACTGGTGCGGGCCCTCTTCGACCAGGTGGGCAGCACCGTGGTAGTGGGCGAATACCAGATGGACGCGGTGACCGGTCTGTCGGGCAGCGGGCCGGCCTACATCTACACGGTCATCGAGGCGCTGGCCGACGGGGGCGTGCGGATGGGGTTGAGCCGGGAGGTGGCCCTCAAGCTGGCGGCCCAGACCGCCCTGGGGGCCGCCCGCATGGTCCTGGAAAGCGGCCAGCACCCAGCCCTGCTGCGCGACCAGGTCACCTCGCCTGGCGGCACGACTATCGCCGGCCTGCACAAGCTCGAGGAGAAGGGCCTGCGCGACGCGCTGATCAGCGCGGTGCAGGCGGCCACCGAGCGCTCGGTACAACTGGGGAAGTCATGATCGCCGTCATCGACTATGGCATGGGCAACCTGCGCAGCGTGCAGAAGGCCTTCGAGCACCTGGGCTTCTCCGCCTCCATCTGCGAGGACCCGGCCCAGCTGGAGGCGGCCAGCCACCTGGTCCTGCCCGGGGACGCGGCCTTTGGCGACGCCATGCGCAATCTGCGCGAGCGCGGCTGGGTCGAAGCCCTGCTGCGGGGCATCGAAGGGGGCAAGCCCTTCCTGGGCATCTGCGTGGGGCTGCAGCTGATGTTCTCCGAGAGCGAGGAGATGGGGCAACATCCCGGGTTGGGGCTGCTGCCGGGCAGGGTCCGCCGCTTCCCGCCCGATGAGCGGGTGCCCCAGATCGGCTGGAACCAGGTCTCCATCCAGAAGCCGGTGCGCATTCTGGATGGGGTGGCCGACTGCAGCTTCTTCTATTTTGTCCACTCCTATTACGTGGATTCGGAACACCCGGCGGACGTGGCCGGCACCACCGAGTACGGCCTGGAGTACACCTCCATCGCCGCGCGCGACCATCTCTTCGGGGTCCAATTCCACCCCGAGAAGAGCCAGCAGCCGGGGCTGAAGCTGTTGGAGAACTTCGCCAGGTTGAACTGAGACCATGCTGGCCAAGCGCATCATCCCCTGCCTCGACGTCAAGGCCGGCCGCAACGTGCGCGGTGTCCGCTTTTCCGCCGATCGCGACGCCGGCGACCCGGTGGAACTGGCCCTGCGCTACGACCGCGACGGGGCGGACGAGCTGGTCTTCTACGACATCACGGCCTCGGCCGAAGGCCGGGCCATTGTCCGCGACCTGGTGGGCGAGGTTTCCGAACAGGTCTTCATCCCCTTCACCGTGGGCGGGGGCATCCGCACCTTCGACGACATCCGCGCCCTGCTCAAG
This sequence comes from Candidatus Latescibacterota bacterium, assembly GCA_016187725.1. Lineage (GTDB taxonomy): Bacteria > Latescibacterota > UBA2968 > UBA8231 > UBA8231 > SICG01. The sequence goes on along the minus strand of JACPJE010000043.1, from coordinate 86,715 downwards.
AGCGGCTCGGACAAGGTCTCGATCAACTCGGCGGCGGTGGCCAACCCCGACCTGATCCGCCAGGGAGCTGAGAGTTTCGGCAGCCAGTGCATCGTCGGCGCCATCGACGCCCTGCGCCGGCCCGGTGCCGAGGGCCAGCCCCCCTCCTGGGAGGTCTACGTCAACGGCGGCCGCAAGCCCACGGGACGCAACGCCCTCGAATGGGTGGAGGAGCTGGTGGACCGCGGGGCCGGCGAACTGGTGATCAACAGCATCGACGCCGACGGCACCCACGACGGGTACGACCTCGCGCTGAACCGCGCCGTGGCCGAAAGGGTGCGGGTGCCGGTGGTGGCTTCGGGGGGCTGCGGCAACCCGGAGCACATCTACCAGGTGCTCACCGAGGGCAAGGCCAGCGCCGCCCTGGCCGCCTCCATCTTCCACTTCGGCGAGTACACCATCCCCCAGGTCAAGGAATACCTGAAGGCGCGCGGGGTGGTGGTCCGGGAGTGAGGTATGCCGGCCGCCGCTGAGAGTCGCCGCGCCCGCCTGCGCCAGGTAAAGCGGGTGGTGATCAAGGTCGGCAGCAGCAGCCTGACCACCGCCACCTGGGCGCTGGACCGGCGGGTCATGGCTGAGCTGGTGCGCGAGGTGGTCGCGCTGCGCCAGCGCGGCCTGGAGGTAGCGCTGGTCTCCTCGGGGGCCGTGGCTTCGGGCATGGGCCGCCTCGGCCTGCAGACCCGCCCCCGGAGCGTGGCCGAGTTGCAGGCCCTGGCCGCGGTGGGCCAGAATCTTTTGATGCACACCTACGAGGGGCTCTTCAAGAAGCACGGGGTGCTCATCGGCCAGGTGCTCTTGACCGCCGAGGACATCCTCGACAGCCGCCGCCGCTACCTGAATCTGAAGAACACCTTCCGCCAGCTCTTTTCCTACGGGGCGGTGCCCATCATCAACGAGAACGACAGCGTGGGCGTGGCCGAGCTGAAGCGGAGCATCGGCGACAACGACCTGTTGGCCGCGTACGTGGCCAACATGATCCAGGCCCAGTTGCTCATCCTCCTCTCCGACGTGGAGGGACTGTACGCGGCCTACATTCCCGGGGGGCCAGGAGGCGAGCTGCTCAGCCAGGTGGAGGGGGCCGACCCGCGGCTCGACACCCTGGTGGGCCGCTCTGCCAACCAGGTAGGCCGCGGCGGCATGGCCACCAAGCTGCAGGCCGCCCGACTGCTGACCACCTGCGGCGAGATGGCCCTCATCGCCCACGCCCGCAAGCACCGGTTGGTCGAGATCATGGAAGGCGCCGAGCTGGGCACCCTCTTCACCCCGGACCACCAGCGCCTGCAGAGCCGCAAGCGCTGGATCGCCTTCGCCTCCCCCTGCAGGGGCGCGGTGGTGATCGACCGGGGCGCTCAGCGGGCCCTGGTCTCCCTGGGCAGGAGCCTGCTGCCGGTGGGGGTGGTGGCCTGCAAGGGCGATTTCAAAGCCGGCGAGGTGATCGGGGTCGAGAACGAAGAAGGAGAGGAACTCGCCCGCGGCCTGAGCCGGTACGCCGCCGCCGAACTGCGCCAGGTCCTCGGCAAGCACTCTCCCGAGATCGAGCAATTGCTGGGGCGCCCGCCGGTGGAGGTGATCCACCGCGACGACCTGGTCCTGCTCGACCCAGCCTCGCCCACCGGGGACCGCTGAAGCGTGGCCCGCTCGCCCCTCAGGTCGCAGGCCGAGCCGGCCGGCAAGTCCCGCTGGCGGCTGGGACTGGCCCTGCTGGTCCTGGGCTTTATCCTCTATCTGTTCGTGGGCGGGGACGAGGGCCTGCTCGAGATCCGCCGCCAGTCCCAGGCCCTGGCCCTGCTGCAGGCGCGCCTGGACCAGCTGCAGGCTGAGAACGACAGTCTCCGTCAGATCCTCTGGATGCTGGAGCACGACAAGGACTACATCGAGAAGGTGGCGCGCGAGGAATACGGCATGATCAAGCCGGGAGAGAAGGTCTACCGGCTGCGGGGGCCAGGGGAACAGCCCGTCGGAGAATAGCCGCCTATGCCCAGCCGCATCGTCAAAACCAGGGCCATCGTGCTGCGCACCCGGCGCCTGGGCGAGACCAGCAAGCTGGTGACCCTCTACACCGAGGACGAAGGCAAAATCAAGGCCACGGCCAAGGGCGCCCGCAAGCCCAAGAGCAAGTTCGGCGGGGCGCTGGAACTGATGACCGAGGCCCAGGTGGTCTGCTATCTGCGCGAGGAACGCGAGCTGCAGATCCTCAGCGACTGCGACGCGCTGCGCGCCTTTCCAGACCTGCTCAAGGACCTGGAGCGCCTCTCCCTGGGCAGCGCCGCCTGCGAGTTGATCGACCGCCTGACCGCGGAGCGCGATCCCAACCGCCGGCTCTACCGCTGCCTCTCGGGGGTGCTGGCCGGCCTCGAAGAAGTGGAGGGACGGCAGGTGGAACCCCTGTTCTGGTACTTCCAACTGCGTGCCGCCGAGGCTTTGGGCTACCGCCCCGAGCTGCAGCACTGCACCTCCTGCCGCGCCCGCCTGGAGGGAGAGTGGCTGTGGTTCAGCCCGGCGCTGGGGGGCGGCCTGTGCGCCCGCTGCGAGGCGGCCACCGGGGGGATACGGGTGGCCGGCGACAGCCTGAGATTGCTGGCCGGCCTGCAGGCACTGAGCGCCTACCAGCAGGAGGCCATGCCGCCGGCCCCGGCCCGCCGCGGCGAGATCCGCAGTATGCTGCGCGGTTTTCTCGAATACCACGGCGGCCAGCACAGATGCGACGGATCGCGCGGATAGCGTCGGGATGGTTTCCGCAGTTCCGGCCCGACGAGCGGGGGCAGGAGATCATCACGCGTTTCCAGGGCTATGTGGCGGAGGCCGGCCGGCAGCCCGCTGACGTGGGGATCGAGGCACGGATCAGCGTGTCCAGCGGCGGCCCGGAGGATTGGGCGCGGGACTATGGGGCGTGGCGGGGGCTGGGCCGCGGGGCAGTGCAGCGCAGCGGCAGGTGGGGGGATTCCTTTTGAGAAAGGCCGGAGTGGGTCACTCCCCACCGCGCACAGTGATCAACCATAAAGAAGGGAAACTTCCGATGGCCAATGTGATGGACAAACTCGTCTCCCTGTGCAAGCGCCGGGGCTTCATCTTCCAGAGTTCCGAGGTCTACGGCGGCCTCAACGGCTGCTGGGATTACGGCCCCCTGGGAGTGGAGTTGCTGCGCAACATCAAGGACGCCTGGTGGAAGGCCATGACCTACCGCGAGGACGTGGAGGGCCTGGACGCCAGCATCCTCATGCACCCCAGGGTGTGGGAGGCCTCGGGCCACGTGGACAACTTCACTGACCCGCTCATCGACTGCAAGAGTTGCAAGGCCCGCTTCCGCGACGACGCCCTCAGCGAGGCGCAGCGGACCGCCGGCCAGTGCCCGGTGTGCGGCAACAAGGGGGTGCTCACCGAGCCGCGCGCCTTCAATCTGATGTTCAAGACCTTTGTGGGTCCGGTGGAGGAGGACAACGCCAGGGTCTATCTGCGGCCCGAGACCGCCCAGGGCATCTACGTCAACTTCCTCAATGTCCAGGCGGCCATGCGCCAGAAGCTGCCCTTTGGCATCGCCCAGATCGGCAAGGCCTTCCGCAACGAGATCAACACCAAGAATTTCCTCTTCCGCACCCGCGAATTCGAGCAGATGGAGATGCAGTTCTTCGTCAAGCCGGGCACCGAGGATCACTGGTTCGAGTACTGGCGCCAGGAGCGCTGGCAGTGGTTTGGCCAGGTCGGCCTACCCGAAAAGCGGCTGCGCTGGCGCGAGCACGACAAGCTGGCCCACTACGCCCGGGCGGCCTTCGACGTCGAATACGAATTCCCCTTCGGCTGGGGCGAGATCGAGGGCCTGCACAACCGCGGCGACTTCGACCTGGGCCAGCACGAGAAGTTCACGGGCAAGGCGCTGCGCTACTTCGACGAGGAGAGCCGCGAGAAGATCCTGCCCTCGGTGATCGAGACCTCCATCGGCGCCACCCGCACCTCGATGGCCTGCCTGGTGGAGGCCTATCGCGAGGAGGAGGTCGAGGGCGAGACCCGGGTGGTGATGCGTTTCCATCCCCGCATCGCCCCACTCAAGGCGGGGATCCTGCCGCTGGTCAAGCGCGATGGCATGCCCGAGGTGGCCCAGCAGATCACCGCCCAGTTGCGGCCCCATTTCCCGGTGTTCTACGACGAGGGCGGAGCCATCGGCCGGCGCTACCGCCGCATGGACGAGATCGGCACCCCCTACTGCATCACCGTGGACTCCCAGACCCTCCAGGACCAGACCGTCACCCTGCGCGAGCGCGACTCCATGGCCCAGGACCGGGTGGCCATCGCCCAGTTGCGGGAGGAGATCACCCGCCGCATGGAAACCTGGACGGTTCCGCAAGAGTGAGCCGGGACCCGAGCCACCTTGACCCCATATAGGGCGACCCATATATTGTCTGAGCGTCATCTTTTGGATGCGAAAGTGGCGAAACTGGCAGACGCGCCAGACTTAGGATCTGGTGCCCGCAAGGGCTTGGGGGTTCGAGTCCCCCCTTTCGCACGCTCAGAGCCGAACTAGATCGCACGCCGCAGGAGTCCTGCTCTGCAGCCCTTTCCAGAATGAGCGGCTGCGTTTTTTATGTACTTTCCCAGGAATTGACCGTGAAAACCAAGGTCACTGAAAAAGGCAAGTGGGAACGGGAACTGGAAGTCGAGGTGCCGGCTGAGCGCATCGAGGCGGCGGTCGCCCGGGCAGTGAAGGATTACCAGCGCCGGCTCGAAATCCCCGGCTTCCGCAAGGGCAAGGTCCCCCTCACCCTGGTCGAGCGGCGTTACGGTGAGGCCATCCGCCAGAGCGTGATCAGCGAAAAGCTGCCCGAGCTGATGGGCGAGGCGGCACAGACCGAAAACCTGGTGCCGGTTGCTCCCCCGCGCATCACCAAGCTCGACTACCAACCCGGGCAGCCGCTCAGTTTCACCGCCACCCTGGACATCTGGCCCGAGGTGCAGGTGGAGAGCTACGACCAGCTCAAGGCCGCGCGCCTGGTGCACACGGTGAGCGACGAAGAGATCGACCGGCAGCTGCACGAACTCCGGGAACGCCACGCCACCGAGGAGCAGGTGGACCGGCCCCTGGAAAAGGGCGACGTGCTGATCGCCGACCTGCAGCGCCTCGACGAAGCCGGCCTGCCCATCGTGGGCGAGCGCTACGAGGAGCGCTATTTCATCATCGGCAGCGAAAACGTCCCCAGCCCGCAGTTCGAGGAGGTCCTGCTGGGCATTCGGGCCGGCGAGGATCGGCAGGTGTACTTCTCCTACCGCGACGACCTGCCAGACAAAGAGCTGGCCGGCAGACAGGAACGCTTCGGCGTGCAGGCCCGCCAGGTGCGCCAGCGCACCCTGCCTGCCCTGGACGACGAATTCGCCAAGACGGTGGGCGAGCCCTTCCAGACCCTGGCCGAGTTGCGCCAGCATCTGGGCCAGCAGCTCCAGCGCCAGTGGGATTACCTGGCCCGCCAGCGCCTGCGCAGCGACCTGGTCAGCGAATTGATCAAAAAGAACCCCTTCGACCTGCCCGCGAGCCTGGTCGACAACTACCTGGAATCGCTGCACCGCCGCGACCACGACCACCAGCACCACGACCACGACCACCAGCACGAACACAACCACGACCACCAGCACGAACACAGCGAAGAGGAGCGGACCTTTGCCATGCGCCGGCTCAAGACCTTCCTGCTCATCGAGGGGCTGCGCAAGCAGACCGGCATCGAGGTCAGCGACGACGAATTCGAGACCTTTCTCCAGCGGCGCGCCGAGGAGCACAGCCTCGACCTGGAGACCATCAAGCGCTCCCCCAGATTAGACGACCTGCGCCAGGAACTGCTGGAGGACAAAGTTTACGACTTCCTCGCCCAGCGGGCCGAGTTTGAAGAACAGGCGGTGTGAAATGTCGCTGATCCCCATGGTCATCGAACAGACGGGCAGGGGCGAGCGCTCCTACGACATCTACTCGCGCCTGCTCAAGGAACGCATCGTCTTCATCGGCACGCCCATCGGCGACATGATCGCCAACCTGGTCATCGCCCAGCTGCTCTACCTGGCCTCCGAAGACCCTAAAAAGGACATCTCCCTCTACATCAACACCCCGGGGGGCTCGGTGACCGCGGGCCTGGCCATCTACGACACCATGCAGTACATCCCCAACGACGTGGCCACCATCTGCATCGGCCAGGCCTCCAGCATGGGGGCGGTGCTGCTGGCCGGCGGGGCCCGGGGCAAGCGCCAGAGCCTGCCCAACGCCCGCGTCCTCCTGCACCAGCCCATGGGCCGTGTCGGCGGCCAGGCCGCCGACATCGAAATCCACGCCCGCGAGATCATCGAGATCCGCCAGCAGATCAACGACATCCTGGCAGAGCGCACCGGCCAGCCGCTGGAACGCATCCAGCGCGACACCGAGCGCGATTTCTTCATGAGCCCCCAGGAGGCCAAGGACTACGGCCTGATCGACGACCTCATCCTGCCGGCGGCCCTGGCCGGCGCCCCCAAGGCCGAAGCCGCCGGCTGAGGCCTTTTCACGAGAGGCAAGCCCGTGCGCCGACGGCCTCCCAAACCCGAGCCGCGCTGTTCCTTCTGCGGGCGCAACACCAGCCAGGTCGACAAGATCATCACCGGCCCCTCGGTCTACATCTGCAACGAGTGTGTCCGGCTGTGCAACGAGGTGCTGGCCGAGAACAAGAAGCAGAGCACACCCTGGGACACGGGCCAGATCCCCAAGCCCCCCGAGATCAAGACCTTCCTCGACGAGTACGTGATCGGCCAGGAACAGGTCAAGAAACTGCTCTCGGTGGCGGTGTACAACCACTACAAGCGCATCCGCTCGGGGGTGGACCTCGACAGCGTCGAGCTGGAGAAGAGCAACATCTTGCTGATCGGCCCCACGGGCACCGGCAAGACCCTGCTGGCCCAGACCCTGGCCAAGGTGCTCAAGGTGCCCTTCTCCATCGCCGACGCCACCATCCTCACCGAGGCCGGATACGTGGGCGAGGACGTCGAGAACATCCTGGTGGGCCTGCTGCAGGCGGCCGACTACGACGTGGCCCGCGCCGAAAAGGGCATCCTCTACCTGGATGAGGTGGACAAGATCGCCCGCAAGAACGCCACCCCCTCGGTCAGCAGGGACGTTTCGGGCGAGGGGGTACAGCAGGCCTTGCTCAAGCTGCTGGAGGGGACGGTGGCCAATATCCCGCCCAAAGGGGGCCGCAAGCACCCCGAACAGCCGATGATCCAGATCAACACCCGCAATATCCTCTTCATCTGCGGCGGCGCCTTCGAGGGGCTCGACCGGTTCATCAGCCAGCGGGTGGGCCGGCGCACCATGGGTTTCGGGTCGGGAAACGCGGTTCCCCAGGCCGACACCCCCGGCGAGGTGCTCCCCCTGGTGCAGCCCGAGGATCTGCTGGCCTTTGGCCTCATCCCCGAACTGGTCGGGCGCCTGCCCATGGTCACCACCCTGGACCCGCTGAGCAAGGACGACCTGTTCAAGATCCTCATCGAGCCCAGGAACGCCCTCATCCGCCAGACCCAGCGCCTTTTCGAGATGGACGGGGTGAAGGTCGAATTCACCGAGGAGGCCCTGCGCAAGGTGGTGGAACTGACCATCAGGAAAGGCACCGGGGCGCGCGGCCTGCGTTCGGTGCTGGAGCAGGCGATGATGGACATCATGTACGACGTCCCTTCGCAGGAAGGGCTGCGCCAGATCACGGTCACTGCCGAGGTGATCGCCCAGGGCGTGGAGCAGGCCAGCGATGAGGACGAGGACGAGGGCGAGGACCAGTCCCGGCGCTGGCGGGCCTAGACCCATGCACATCCGCTCTGCGGAGTTCGTGGTGAGCGCGGTGGACCAGGGCGACCTGCCCGCCGACGGCTTGCCCGAGGTGGCCCTGGCCGGCCGCTCCAACGTGGGCAAGTCTTCGCTGATCAACCGGCTGGCGCAGCGCCGCAGCCTGGCGCGCACCAGCTCCACCCCGGGCAAGACCCAGCAGCTCAACTACTACCGCATCGACAGCGCCCTCTACCTGGTGGACCTGCCGGGGTACGGCTTTGTGAAGGGCGGAGTGGAATTGCGCCTCAAGCTGGGCCGGCTGGTCCAGGGATATCTGGAGCGCCGCGCCGAATTGCGCGCCATCATCCAGCTGATCGACGCGCGCCACGGCCCCACCGACCTGGATCTGGCCATGATCGACTGGCTGAAGGAACACCCCAAGCCCTTCCTGATGGTCTTCACCAAGCTGGACAAGCTCTCGCGCCAGCAGTGGCGCACGCGCCTCGACCAGCTGGGCGCCAGCGGCGTCCTGGCCGGACTGGCCTATCTGCCCTTCTCAGCAGTCACCGGCGAGGGGCGCGAAGAAGCGCTGGAGTGGATCTACCAGGAGTCCGGGGTATCTTTGTAAGGGGACCGCCTCAGGGTGTCGGAACATCCTGGAGTCACCCGGGTAGGGGCGCAACGCGTTGTGCCCTCGCCAGTGGCGTCATCTCATCTGAAACGCGGTAAAATGAAAGTCCTGATCAGCGAAAAACTAGAAGCCGGCTGCGCCGCCATCCTGACCCAGCGCGGCCTCGAGGTGGACCAGCTGCCCGGCCTCGCTCCCGAAGAGTTGCAGCGCCTCATCGGCCAGTACGAGGGCCTGATCGTGCGCAGCAGCACCCAGGTGAACGAAGACCTCCTCCGGGCCGCCCGGCGCCTGAAGGTGGTGGGCCGCGCCGGGGCCGGGGTGGACAACATCGACGTGGCCGCGGCTACCCGCCACGGAGTCATCGCCATGAACACCCCGGGGGGCAATTCGGTCTCCACCGCCGAGCACTCCTTTGCCATGCTGATGGCCCTGGCCCGCAACATCCCCCAGGCCACCGCCTCGCTCAAGGCCGGCAAGTGGGACCGCAGTCGCTACACCGGGGTGGAGCTGGCCGGCAAGACCATCGGCGTCCTCGGCCTGGGCAAGGTGGGCCGCGAGGTGGCCTTGCGGGCCTCGTCCTTCAAGATGAAGGTCCTGGGCTACGACCCCTTTGTCTCCGAGGAGATGTCCCTGTCTTTCGGGACCCAGATGGCCCCCCTCGAGCAGATCTACGCCGAGGCCGACTTCATCACCGTCCACCTGCCCCTCACCGCCCAGACCCGCCACCTCATCTCGGGTCCGCAACTGGCCCAGTGCAAGGAGGGGGTCTTTTTGCTCAACTGCGCGCGCGGCGGCATCATCGACGAGGCCGAGCTGCTGCGCGCCCTCGACCGCGGCAAGGTGGCCGGCGCGGCGCTGGACGTCTTTGTGGAGGAGCCGCCCGGTCTCACCGGGCTGGTGACCCACGAGCGGGTGATCTGCACCCCCCACCTGGGCGCCTCCACCCGCGAAGCCCAGGCCACCGTGGCCCTGCAGATCGCCGAGCAGGTGAGCGACGCGCTGCTCAATGGGGTCATCCGCAACGCGGTCAATGTCCCCTCGGTGGAACCGGAAGCCTACCAGAAACTCCGCCCCTTCATCGAACTGGCCGAGCGCCTGGGCCGGATCCAGGCCCAGTTGAGCGAGGGCCAGCTGGAGCGCATCACCGTCGAGTACCACGGCGACGTGACCGCCATGCCCACCTCGCCCCTGACCGCGGCGGTGCTCAAGGGCATCATGGGGAACATCTCCGACGAACCGGTCAATTTCGTCAACGCCCCCCTCTTTGCCCAGCAGCGCGGGGTGCGGGTCGACGAGTTGAAGAGCAGCGAGCACGAGGACTACGCCAGCCTGATCACGGTGATCTACCAGACCGCCACTGCCCGGCGCATCACTTCGGGCACCCTCTTCGGCAAGAGCAACCCGCGCCTGGTGCGACTCGACGAGTACAGCCTCGACGCCATCCCCGAAGGCCACATGCTCTTCTACATCAACGAAGACGTCCCCGGCGTGATCGGCCGCATCGGCACGGTGATGGGCTCGCATCGCGTCAACATCGCCCAGATGTCCTGCGGCCGCCATCAGGTGGGCGGCCGGGCCCTGACCGTCCTCAACGTGGACAGCCTCATCCCCGACGCGGTGCTGGCCGAGATCCTGGCCCACAGCAACATCGTCTGGGCCAAGCAAATCAGCCTCTAGAAGGAAGACCGATGCCGACCAAAGTAGTGCTGGGAGCGCAGTGGGGAGATGAGGGCAAGGCCAAGGTAGTCGACTATCTGACCCTGGGCGCCGACCTGGTGGTGCGCTACCAGGGCGGGGCCAACGCCGGCCACACCGTCAAGGTGGGGGACACCACCTTTGTCTTCCACATGATCCCCTCGGGGATCATGCACCCGGGCAAGACCTGCGTGATCGGCAACGGCGTGGTGGTGGATCCCGAGGCCCTGCTCCAGGAGGCCGAGGAACTGCAGGCCAAGGGCATTTCCACCGCCGGCCGGCTCTTCATCAGCCACAACGCCCACCTGGTCATGCCCTACCACAAGCTGCTGGACAAGCTGGCTGAAGAAGGCCTGGGCAGCGACAAGATCGGCACCACCGGCCGGGGCATCGGCCCCTGCTACCGCGACAAGGTGGAGCGCGCCCAGGGCGTGCGGGTGGTGGACATGCTCGACCCCGACCACCTGCGCCAGAAGCTGCGGGCCGCCATCGCCGCCAAGAACGAGCTGCTGCGCCGCCTCTACGATCATGCCCCCCTGGAGGAGGCGCCCATCATCGAGGCCTACCTGGGCCATGCCGCGCGGCTGCGGCCCTATATCGCCGACACCTCGCTTTTGCTCAACGAGGCCCTGGACCAGGGCAGAACCGTGCTGTGCGAGGGGGCGCAGGGTACCCTGCTGGACATCGACCACGGCACCTATCCCTTTGTCACCTCCTCCAGCACCACCGCCGGCGGAGCCTGCACCGGCACCGGCATCGGCCCCACCCGCATCGACCAGATCATCGGCGTCACCAAGGCCTACACCACCCGGGTGGGCAACGGCCCCTTCCCCACCGAGTTGCTCGACCAGACCGGCGAGCGCCTCCGCGAAGTGGGGCACGAATACGGGGCCACCACCGGCCGTTCGCGCCGCTGCGGCTGGTTCGACGCCCCCATCCTGCGCCTCTCGGCGCGCATCAACGGCCTGACCAGCCTGGCGCTGACCCGGCTCGACGTGCTGGACTCCTTCCCGCAGCTCAAGCTGTGCACCGGCTACCAGTTGGAGGGCCGGGTGCTGAACGACTTTCCCCTGGACCCCAGGGCGCTGGAAGAGTGCGTCCCCATCTACGAGGAAGTAGAGGGCTGGAACACCCCCACCACCCAGGTGCGGCGCTTCGGGGACCTGCCTCTGCAGGCCCGCCGCTACGTGGAGCGCATCGCCCACCTGAGCCGCACCCCGGTCTCCCTGGTCTCGGTGGGCCCCGAACGCGATTCCACCATCGAGGTGTGAGGGCGGGTCTCAAACCATCCCAGACGCCCCAGATGTAAGGGCGGGTTTGAGGTAGGGGCGGGTTTCAAACCCGCCCCCTACGGAGGTTGTTATGTTGCTCAGATCGCCTGACCCGCCGGTCGACAAGCCCCGCGCCCTGCGCCGGCTCATCGCCGAGGGGACCGTGGTCATGCCCGGGGCCTTCAATGCGCCGGTGGCCATGCTCGCCCAGCAGCTGGGCTTTGCGGCGGTCTACATCTCGGGCGCCGGCCTGACCAACGGTTTGTCCGGGTATCCCGACATCGGCCTCCTGGGCATGGACGAGATAGCCCGCCAGGCCGGGTACATCGCCCAGGCGGTGCAGGTGCCGGCCATCTGCGACGCGGACACCGGGTACGGGGAAGCGATGAATGTGATGCGCACGGTCCAGGCCTTTGAGCAGGCCGGCCTGGCCGGCCTCCACCTGGAGGACCAGCAGGCGCCCAAGCGCTGCGGCCATCTGGAAGGCAAGGCCCTCATTTCGCCGGCGGAGATGGAGCGCAAGCTGGCCGCCGCCGCCCAGGCCCGCCGTCATCCCGACTTCCTGCTCATCGCCCGCACCGACGCCCGCGCCGTGGAAGGCCTGGAGACCAGCATCGAGCGGGGCTTGCGCTACCTGGAGGCCGGGGCCGACGCGATCTTCCCCGAAGCCCTGCAGACCCCCGAGGAATTCGGCCGCTACGCCGAGGCGGTCAAGGCGCCCCTGCTGGCCAACATGACCGAGTTCGGCAAGACGCCCTACCTCACGGTCGCCCAGTTCGCCGCCCTGGGTTACCGCATGGTCATCTTCCCGATGACCGCCTTCCGGGCGATGATGAAAGCCGTGGAGCAGACCTTCCGCCAGTTGCGCGACACCGGCACCCAAGCTCACTTCCTCGACCAGTTGCAGACCCGCCAGGAACTCTACGAACTGCTCCAGTACTCCCAGTACACCCAGTTCGACGCCGCCCTGGCCGCCCGTTTTCCAGAGCGCTAGAACCACCGGAGGACACTACATGTCAGAAAAACCCGCGTACAGCCCCGGCCTCGAAGGCGTCATCGCCGGCGAGTCGGCCCTCTCGCGCATCGACGCCGAGCGCAACCGCCTGCTCATCTGCGGCTACGACCTGGAGAGCCTGACCGAAGGGGCTGCCTACGAAGAGGTGGCCTATCTCCTGCTCCACGGTGAACTGCCCACCCGCGCCCAGCTGGAGGAGTTCGGGACCGCCCTGCAGACCGAGCGCACCCTGCCCCCCCAGATCGCAGATCTGTTGAACCAGGCGCCCGCCGATGCCCATCCTATGGACCTCTTGCGCACCGCGGTCTCGGCCCTGGCCTTCTTCGACCCGGAGGCCCGAGACAACAGCCCCCAGGCCAATATCCGCAAGACCCTGCGCCTGCTGGCCAAGATCCCCCTGATCATCGCCGCCGGTCACCGCTTCAGCCAGGGGTTGCAGCCGATTGCTCCCCACCCGCACCTGGGCCAGGCCGGCAACCTGCTCTACATGCTGCGCGGCAGCGAGCCGGCCCCCCACGAGACCCGGGCCCTCGACGTCTCGCTGATCCTCTACTCCGAGCACGGCTTCAACGCCTCCACCTTCACCGCCCGGGTGGTGATCTCCACCCTCAGCGACCTCTACAGCGCCGTCACTGCGGCCATCGGCGCCCTGGCCGGCCCCCTTCACGGCGGGGCCAACGAGGCGGCCATGCACATGCTCATGGAGATCGGCACCGTGGAACAGGCCGAGGCCTGGGTGCTGGACGCGTTGGCCAAAAAGAAGAAGATCATGGGCTTTGGTCACCGCGAGTATAAGCACGGGGATTCGCGGGTGCCGGCGATGAAAAAGGTGGGCCGCCAGGTGGCCGCCGCGGTGGGCGACACCCGCTGGATCGAAGTGGCTGAGATCGTCGAGCGGACCATGCTCGCGCAGAAGGGCATCCACCCCAACCTGGATTTCCCCTGCGCCTACACCTACTATCTGATGAAAATCCCCATCCCGCTCTACACCCCCATCTTCGTCTCCAGCCGGGTGGCCGGCTGGGCCGCCCACGTCATCGAGCAACTCTCCCGCAACCGGCTGATCCGGCCCGCTCACCTGTACCGCGGGACGGACCAGCGCCCCTTCATCCCTGTAGATAAGCGGAGCTGAACCCATGCAGGTCGTCGAACTGGCCGCCCGACAGCGCTTTGCCCCGGCCAAATTCCAGAAGGTGAACATCTTCGACAGCCCCCGGATGTTCTGCGACATCTACTGCTTCGAGCCGGGCCAGTCCCAGGCCCCGCACGCCCACGAGGGGGCGGACAAGATCTACTGCGTACTCGAAGGCAAGGGGACCTTTTCGGTGGGCGCGGAAGAGCGCGAACTGGGACCGGGCCTGGCGGTGCGCTGCCCGCCCGGCGAGGATCACGGGGTGGTCAATACCGGCGGCCAGCGCCTGGTGGTGCTGGTGTTCATGGCGCCCCACCCCTGACCCGCCTGGGCAGCAGCCAGGCGCGGACCTCCAGCAGAAAGGCCTGGGCCTGCTCGGTGCGGAAATCCCGGTAGGTCCACTCCAGCGGCCGGTACTGCCCTTGCTGAAAGAGCAGGGTGACCTCGGCGTAGAGCCCGGGCCCGATGCAGGCCCGGTGCCCGCTGTATTTGGTGCTGGCCAGCACCAGGCTCTCGATGGTCACTAAGCCCGGATCGAGATTGGCCCGCCGCCGCACTTCTCCCCCTTCCCGGCGACCCAGTTCCTTCTCCAATTCCATGGTCTGATGCTTCACCTGCACCAGCACCGCCGGGTCCACCAACCCCTCGAACCACACCAGCTGTTTGAGCAATCCGGCGCCCATCTCTTTTTCGTAGTAGGTGCTGTAGTCGAAGGCATAGACCGGCCCCACCTTGCGGATCGGGGCGATGCGCTCGGCCAGCGCCTCCCTGGCCTGCCCCAACACCTGCTCGTCGGGCGCCATGATCGCGGCGATGAGGACCGTGGGAGGAGGAGGGCGCAGATCGATGGGCATAGAGAGCATTGACCGGAGGGGGGAGTGTGTATTAGAGTACTCCCGGCGCCCCTGTCCGCGCAACCACCCCCGAAGGAGAACCCGCCATGCGCGTGGAAGACCTCGACACTCCCGTCCTGATCGTGGATCTGGACAGCCTGGAAGAAAACCTCGACCGCTACCAACGCTATTTCACCCAGCACCAGATCGGCCTGCGCCCCCACATCAAGACCCACAAGACCCTGGCCATCGCCCACCAGCAGATGAAGCGGGGGGCCATCGGCATCACCTGCCAGAAACTGGGCGAGGCCGAGGTCATGGTGGCCGGCGGGGTGGACCAGGACGTGCTCATCCCCTACAACATCGTCGGCGCCCTCAAACTCGACCGGCTGGTGGCCCTCAGCCGGCGCACCCGCCTCAGTGTGGCCGCCGACTCCGCCTACACCGTCGAAGGGCTCTCCGCCGCCGCCCACCGGGCCGGCGCCACCGTGGGCGTGGTGGTGGAACTGGGCGTCGGCAGCCGGGCCGGGGTGCCCACGCCCCAGGCAGCCCTGGAACTGGCCCAGCAGATCGCCCAGTCCCCGGGCCTGGAACTGCGCGGCCTGATGGCCTTCCCCACCAGTGTCCAGACCCGCCCCCTGCTCCAGGAGACCCTGGCCCTCTACGACCGGGCCGGCCTGCCCCATCCCATCGTCAGCGGCGGCAGCACCGCCAGCGCCCTGAGCGCCCACCAAGTCCCCGAACTGACCGAGCACCGGGCCGGCGAGTACTGCGTGGGCGGGGTGGGGCACCTGCGGCGCGGCACCCACAGCGTGGCCCAGTGTGCCCTGCGGGTGCTGATGACCGTGGTCAGCCGGCCCACCCCGGACCGGGCCATCCTCGACGGGGGCAGCAAATCCCTCAGCGCCTCGGTCATCCAGGATGGGGAAGGCTCGAGCATGGGGTACATCGTCGAGTACCCCCAGGCCCGCTTCCACAGCGCCTCGGAGGAGCACGGCCACGTCGACGTCTCGGCCTGCGACACCAAGCCCCGGATCGGCGAGCGGGTCCAGGTGCTGCCCGTGCACCCCTGCCCCTGCGTCAACGAACACGACGAACTGGTCGCCCTGCGCCAGGGCCGGGTCGAGGCCGTCTGGCCCATAGCCGCCCGCGGCAAGATCCGCTGAGAAGAGAAGGAGGACTTCATCATCGAGAAGATCCGCGGCGGAGCCAGCATCGTGGGCACCTATCCACCCGACGAGAAGACGCTGGAGGAGTTCGCTGGAAGCAGCGCCGCGGCTGAACCTCAGGCCACCAGCATGGCCGCGCCGAAGACCCCGGCGCTGTCGCCCAGCTGATTCTTCACCACCCTGGTCTCCAGGCGGTTGTTGAACACGTAGGGCATGGCTGCCCGCACCCCCTCGCTGTAGAGCAGGTCCACGTTGCTCACCCCCCCGCCCAGCACGATGACGTGGGGGTCGAGGATGTTGATCAGGTAAGCGATGGCCCTGCCGAAATAGGCGATCAGCCGCTGCACCGTGGCCTCGGCGTGCGCGTCGCTGCCCCGCTCGCAGCGCCGGACGATCTCGGCCAGGGGGCAGCTCTTGCCAGACAGACTGGTGTAGTACTCCTGCAGGGCGGGTCCGGCCAGGAACTGCTCCACGCAGCCCCGCTTGCCGCAGTAGCAGGCCGGCCCATCGACCTCCAGCACATTGTGCCCCCACTCGCCGGCGATGCCCTGGCAGCCGTAGAGCACCCGCTCCCGCACCACCACCCCGCCGCCCACCCCGGTCCCCAGGATGATCCCGGGGCTGGCCGTTCAGGCAGAGGGTGTTGCTGTTCTTGAGGGTCTGGGTCTGGGGGTCCAGCACCCCCGGCGTGCCGATGCCGAGGGTGGCCGGCTGCAGGCCGGTCTGGGCCTTCAGCTGCTCCACCAGCCGGTGCATCTGGCCGATGATGTGCCGGTACCCCTTCTCCGTTTCGGTGGCGACGCGGATCCGGCACCGGGGTTCGGCGGCGCCGGCCTCCAGCACCACCCCCTCGATCTTGGTTCCTCCTAGGTCTATCCCCCAATGGACTGACATCCCTTTTCTCCTCCACTAGGCTCCGGCCTTGGCTTCCTGCCTGAGCACTTCCTCCTCGGCGGGCACGATCGGCATCTCCTCGATCACCCGCATCTGTTTCCACTTTCCCCCGCGAAAACGGAAGTAGAAAACCACCCCCATGGAAATGATGTAGAAGCACATGAAGCCCCACAGCAAATAGAGGGAGGCGGCAAAATAGGTCAACGCCACCCACGCGGGGATGACCAGCAGCACCCAGCCCATGACCACCGAGATCTCCATGAGAAAACGGGTGTCTCCTGCCCCCTTGAGGGCGGCGGTGAAACTCATGTACATGGCGTCGAAGACGCAGTAGATCCCCACGATGCGCAGCAGCACGACGGCCAGCAGGCGGGCCGCCTCGAACTCGGCGCCCTGGGAGCGGAGGCCATAAGGCATCAGAAAAAAATCGGGAAAAAGAACGTAGGCCAGCGACATGCCGCCCATGTAGCAAACCGCCAGGTGGAAACCGGTCCAGGTGCAGTACTCCGCCGCCTCCGGCCGCTCCTGCCCCAGGCGCTGGCCCACCATGGTGGCCGCGGCGATGCCCCCGCCGATGAGGGGCATGAAGGCCAGGCTGTTGACATTGAAGGCCAGGTTGGTGGCGGCCAGTTCGACGGTGCCGATGCGCCCCACCAGCAGGACAAAGAGCGAGAAGGACAGGATGTCGAGCATGAAGTTGAGGCCGTTGGGCCCGCCAAAGCGCAGGAGCCGGCCGAAGAGTTCGGGATCGGGCCGCCAGCCGCTCAAGGTGGCGAACTGGCGGCGGTAGACCCCCCGCATCATCAGCCCCACAAAGAGCAGGGCCGTGCAGCTGGACGAGATGTTGGTGGCCCAGGCCGCACCCCGGATCCCCCAGGCGGGAAAGCCCCAGTTGCCGAAGATCAGGCCGTAATCCAGGGCCACGTTGATCGCGGTCCCAGCCACATTGACCCCCAGCACCGTCCAGGTCTGGCCCAGGCCGCTGAAGAAGCAGGAGGCCGCCGCCGAGACCACAAAGGGTCCCACCCCGTAGCAGAGCACCCGGAAATAGCTGACCTCCTCCTGGCGGACGACCGGATTGTGGCCGATCAGGTCGAAGAGCGGCGCCGAGCAGGACGCCAACCCCAGGCCCAGTACTCCGCTCAGCAGTGCCAGGTACAGGCCCTGCCACACCGCTGGCCCCACCCGCTCGGGCCGGCCGGCGCCGCTGTACTGAGCCACAAAGGTGTTGGTGTACTGGGCCATGCCCATGAAGAAGCTGAGAAAGATGAAGTTGGTCAGGCCCGCAGGCAGGGCCGCGGCCAGCGCCTCGGTGGAATGCCAGGTGAGGAAGACCCGGTTGATAAAATGCTGAACGCTCCAGCTGGCGGTGCTGAGCGTGAGGGGAAAGGCGAGGATCAGAAACTCCCGGTACCCGCCTTCGGCGCGCCAGCGCTTTCTCAGGTAGGAGATCACGCCTTCACGCTTTCATGAAGGCGGCCACGTCCAGGCACACGCCCCACGCGCAGGGGCGTTTTTTTTGCTTCCATCGCACAATTCCTTACTTTTCAATGCCCGAGCAGGTTATAATCTATCCTTTCTGTCGCGCGATGGCCAAAAAAAAGAGCATCGACAAGAGCATTGAGCGCCGTGCCTATGGCCTCACCATCCTCAAGGCCGCCCACCACCTCATGCGGCAGCTCAAGAAAGACCACGAGCCCTCCATCCACGGCAACAAGTTCTGGTCCTCCAGTTATCTGATTATGGATTACCTGGGCTACCAGGGCCTGCCCATCGGCACCCGGGTGCTGGAGGCCGGCTGCGGCTGGGGCCTGGCCGGCATCTTCTGCGCCAAGCAGTTCGGCGCCCGGGTGACCGGCATCGACGCCGATCCCCAGGTCTTTCCCTACCTGGACCTGCACGCCCAGGTCAATGGGGTGGAGGTCCAGACCCGGCAGGCCCGCTTCGAGGAGCTGAGGGCCGAGGAATTGGCCGGCTACGACGTGATGCTGGCCGCCGACGTGTGCTTCTGGGACGAGATGGTGGACCCCTTGTACGGGCTTATCGAAAAGGCAGTGCTGGCCGGCGTGCAGCAGGTGGTGCTGGCCGACCCAGGGCGACCCCCCTTCAACCAGGTGTGCGAGCGCTGCGCCGAAAAGCTGGGCGGCCAGACCAAGGAATGGAACGTGGAGGAGGGCGCCGTGACCGCCAACGGCACCCTGCTGATCGTCGGTTCCCTGCCCCGCAAGAGGAGCTGAGGCCATGCTTCCCTCCCTCCTGCGCCAGCAACTGCTGCAGGGCCAGGTCATCCCGGCCCACCCCCTGGCCCTGGACGAGCGCCGGCGGCTGGACGAGCGCCGCCAGCGGGCCCTGGCCCGCTATTATATCGCCGCCGGCGCCGGCGGGGTGGCGGTGGGCGTCCACACCACCCAGTTCGCCATCCGCGATCCGCGCGTGGGGCTTTTCGAACCCGTGCTCAAACTGGCCGGCGAGGTGATCGCCGGCGAGGCGCCGCCCGGTTTCATCCCCATCGCCGGGGTGTGCGGCCCCACCACCCAGGCCCTGGCCGAAGCCCGCTTTGCCCGCGATTGCGGGTACCAGCTGGGCCTGCTCAGCCTCTCGGCCTTCAAGACCGCCTCCACCGGCGAACTGCTGGACCACTGCCGGGCCGTGGCCCAGGTCATCCCGGTGATGGGATTTTATCTGCAGCCGGCCGTGGGTGGCCGGGTGCTGGGCTTCGAGTTCTGGCGGCGCTTCGCCGAGATCGATCAGGTGGCGGCCATCAAGATCGCCCCCTTCAACCGCTACCAGACCCTCGACGTGGTGCGCGCCGTGGCCGAGGCCGGCCGCCAGGGCGACATCGCCCTGTACACCGGCAACGACGACACCATCACCCTCGACCTGCTCACCCGTTTCTCCTTCGGCGGCCAGGAGGTGCGCATCGCCGGCGGCCTGCTGGGCCACTGGGCCGTGTGGACCCAGAAGGCCGTCGCCCTGCTGCAGGAGTGCCATGCCGCCGTCGAGAGCAACGCCCCCATTCCCCAGGAATTGCTGACCAGGGCCGCGCAGATCACCGACGCCAACGCTGCCTTCTTCGACGCGGCTCACAACTTCGCCGGCTGCATCGCCGGCATCCACGAGATGCTGCGCCGGCAGGGCCTGCTGCAGGGCATCTGGTGCCTCGATCCGGAAGAGGGTCTGTCCCCCGGGCAACAGGAAGAGATCGCCCGCGTGTGCGCCGCCTATCCCCACCTCAACGACGACGAGTTTGTGGCCCGGCACCTGGACCAGTGGCTGCGCTAGCGGTGGACTAGGAGCGCTGGTTCCGGCCGGGAACAAACCAGGAAAACGATTATGGCACAGCCGAAAACCCCGCTGCGGATCTATCACAATCCGCGCTGCAGCAAGAGCCGCGAGACCCTCGAACTGCTGCGCAGCCGCGGCCTCGAACCCGAGGTCATCGAGTACCTGCGCGAGCCGCCCGACGAGTGCACCCTAGCCCAGCTGCTGCTGCAGCTGGGCCTGGAGCCTAGGGAACTGATACGCCAGCAGGAAGATCTCTACACCGAACTGGACCTGGATAAGCGCGAACACACGCGCGCCGAACTGATCCGCCTCATGGTGGAACACCCCATCCTCATCGAGCGGCCCATCGTGGTCTGCGGCCAGCGCGCTCGCCTGGGCCGGCCCCCTGAGCAGGTGCTGGAGATCCTCTGACCATGGCCCCCCTGCGCCTGGGGTTCTTGGCCTCCCACAAGGGCTCCAACATGCAGGCCATCATCGACGCCTGCAGGGAAGGCCGCCTCAGCGCCCGGCCCGCGGTGGTGATCAGCAACAACTCCGAATCCGGCGCCCTGGCGCGCGCCAGGCAGGAGGGCATTCCCGCCTGCCACCTGAGCGGCCACACCCACCCCGGACCCGGGGCCCTGGACCAGGCCATCTGTGCCGCCCTCACCCGCCACCAAGTGGAGGTCGTCTGCCTGGCCGGATACATGAAGCGCCTGGGCCCGCGGACCCTGGCCGCGTACCGGGGCCGGGTGCTCAATATCCACCCGGCGCTCTTGCCCAAGTTCGGGGGAGAGGGATTCTACGGCCAGGCCGTGCACCAGGCAGTGCTGGAGGCTGGGGAAAAGGAGAGCGGACCCACCGTGCATCTGGTGGACGAAGAATACGACCACGGCCCGGTCCTGGCCCAGGCCAGGGTGCCGGTGCTGCCCAATGACACCCCCGACACCCTGGCCGCCCGGGTGCTGGAGCAGGAGCACCGCCTCTACGCCGAGACCCTGCAGCGCATCGCCAAGGGGGAGATCGCGCTGGAGGGGTTGCGGCATTAGCACAATTGCAGCCCGCTGCGCGGCCCCTTGGCCCGGCAGATGCTGGCCAGGGTCGAGACCAGGGTGAAGACCCCGCTTACCCCCTTCATGGGATTGGCGCGCTGCACCTATGAAGGGCGCTGTTGTCCGAACCTGAAACGGCGCGGGTCTCCCAGCCGGCGGGCCAGGGCCCTCTTGCCCATGCCTGCGTGCGCGGCCACCCAGTCCACCTCGGCGGCCAGTGGCTGGTCGAAAACCCCCGGGTCGTCGGCGCCGATGACCAGGCCCACCTCGGAGCGCAGAAAGCGCCACAGCGGATGCCGGGACGGTGAGGGCACCCCGCCGATGCGCAGGTTGGAGGTGGGACAGCTCTCGATGGCCACTCCCAGGCGGGCTAGTTCCGCCAGGACAAAATCCTGGCGCCGGCGCACCTGCTCCAGGCGCTGCGGGGTGTAGGGCCGGCACACCGATTCGCCGGCTGAACCGCCGCGCAACTCTTCCGCTTCCTGTCGCAGCCTGCCACCCTCCACCTCCACCCCAAAGGCCTCCAGCTCCCGCGCCTGCTCCAGGTCGTAGGTGATCTGCGCCAACCGCTCACCCGCCGGTTCCGCCTCGTGGGCGCCGGGCCGCCGCGCCACGGCCACCTCCGGGTCCAGGCCCAGGGCGATGGCGTGGCCCAGGCGCCGGGCCCCCCACCGAGCCGCCTGGTGACACCAGCGCACCGCGCTCTCCAAAGACTTGTCGAAAAAGACCTCGCCCACGTGGTAGGCCACTTCTAGGGCCTGTTCGGGGCGGCGCTGGTTGTCCGCCTCCAGACGCGCGAAAAAGGACCGCAACTTTTCGGGTGGATGCCCCTCCTCGAAAAAGCAGAAATCCAACCCCACCACCGAGGGGATCAACTCGGGGCTTTCCGCGAAGAGATGTTGCACCAGTTCGTACCCCTCCAGCGCCGCGCCCCGGGGCAGGCTGATCAGGTAACGGGCGGTGAAATCCCTGACGCAGGCCTGCTGGAAGACCCGGGCATTGGTGCGGTGAAAGTGCAGGAAATGCTCCGGGTCGCCGCTCCCGAACATCGCCCGGTACTCGACGTACTTCAGCCCCTCCCGCCGGTGGCGCTCGACGATGCGCCAGAGCACCTCCTCCTCGCGGTGCAGGTGTTGGGCCCAGTACCGGTACAGGCAGATCAGCAAATCGAACTTGGCCTGGAAGCGGCCGAAGTCACCCCCGTCCTCCTGGCGGTACACATAGTGCCGCCGAAAACACTCCCGCCCCTTCTCGCTGCGCAGCCCTTCCCTGAAGAGGCGCTCCGGGTCCGGGCGCACTCCGAAGGCCCGTTCATAACTGCTGACAAAGAGGCTCCAATCCACCTCGGTGTAGATATCGCGGCCCAGTTCCAGCAGATCGTCTGCATACAGGCAGCCGCCTACGTGCACGTGCAATTCGCAGCTCTCTTGCAGATGCAGGGCCTTCATCCCACCACCTCCCGCAAATGCGCCTCGCTCTGGGCAGCCATGCGCTCCGCGTTGAAGTACTCCTCGACCCGGGCGCGCGCCTGCCTCCCCATCTGCCGGCAGCGCTCCTCGTCCCCCAGCAACTCGGTCAGGCGCACCCCGATCTCTTCCGGCTCCTGGGGCGCCACCAGGAACCCGGTCTGCCCTTCGAGGACGGCCTCGGCGATGCCCCCGTGTCGCGTGCCCACGGCCGGCACCCCCCAGGCCGCGGCTTCCAGAAAGACAAACCCCATGCCCTCCACGTAGGATTTGACCTGGTGGCTGGTGAGGGCAAAAACCCAGGCCAGGGCGTAGCAATCCCGCAGGGTCTCCTCGCTGACCTGACCCAGCAGCATCACGTTGCCTCCCAATCCGAGTTCTTCGATCTGCCTGGCCAGGGCCGGCCGTTCCGGCCCCTCCCCCACGATCAGGTGCAGCACCTGCGGCACCCGATCGGCCACCTGGCGCATGGCCCGGAGCAGCAGGCAATGGCCCTTCTGCCGCACCAGCCGGCCCACGGTTAAAAGCAGGGGCCGGCCCTGCCACTGGGGGTGGCGGCCCGGGGCCCCGGCCCTGGTCTCCTCCACGCCGGCGGGCAGGGCGACCCCCAGATGCACCACCTTCACCTTGTTGGGGTCCACGCCCTTGTCCACCAGCAACTGGCGGGTGAAAGCGCTATTGGTGAGCAGGCGCCTGGCCCGGGTGTAGAAACGCCGCTGGGGTATGCTCTCCAGCCAGGTCCAGGGCGTGCGTCCCGGCAGGCGGCG
This sequence comes from Candidatus Latescibacterota bacterium, assembly GCA_016187725.1. Taxonomy (GTDB): domain Bacteria; phylum Latescibacterota; class UBA2968; order UBA8231; family UBA8231; genus SICG01. The sequence continues at coordinate 63,728 of JACPJE010000043.1, read as the reverse complement.
GGCCACGTCCGTGCCGTGGACCGTGCCGATCAGCGGCATAGGCAATTGGTCCAGCAGAGAGCCGGCCACCCGGGTGGCCATGCCATTGGCCGCCCATACCACGTCGGGCCGCCACTGGGCCACGGCCTGGCTGAGGGCGGCGCGGGCCCGCTGATAACGCCAGGGGATGAAGGCGGTGTTGCCGCCGGGGATGCGCTCCACCGGGTATGCGCGGGCAGCGTCCTCAGGGTGGGCGCTGTGATAGGCGGGAGCCAACACCTTGAGGTCCAGGCCTCTCTGGGCCAGTCCCCTGGCCAGCAGTTCCACATAGCGGGCGGTGCCCACGTTCTCAGGCGCAAAACGGGTGGTGAAGATCAGCAGTTTCACGATTGGTCTAGGTCTCCGGGGCGCGAGAGCCCGGCGCTAAGATGCAGGCGCAGCGCAATTCCATCGCCATTGCCGATCTGTTGCCCCCCTGACGGGGGCTTTATATTTGACCGGCTTCGAGTGTACAGCAAACCTCTTCCCCGTGCAACCACATGTCCTCATCTCTCCTGCACTGGCTACGCGGAGACCTCCACACCCACTGCGAGGACCCCGGGCTTGCGGCCGCTTACCTGGAAGGCGTGGGGGGCCGGCTCGACTTCATCGCCCTGACCAACCACGCCCAGAAGCCGGCCCTGCGCGAACAGGCACAGGTGGTCGCCCGCATGCGCGATGCCCTGCCCGGCCTGCTCCTCTTCTCGGGCCTGGAGTGGAACACCCCCGCCGGCGGCCACGCCTGCCTCATCTTTCCGCCCTCGCCCCACGAGCACGAACACGCCCAGGCCTTTGCCCAGGCTTTTGACCGCCTCGCAGGCAGCCGGCCGGCCGTGCCAGAAGCCCTGGGCTTCCTGGCCGCCCTGCCCCTGGCCGAGCGCCCACTCCTCTTCTTCAATCACCCCGCTTCCGGGCAGTGGTCCACCCGGGACCTGGACCTGTACCTGGCGGCTGACCAGGGCGGCCTGGTCGCCGGCCTCGAAGCCCTGCACGGCCACCAGACCCGCGAACCCGTGCTGGCCCTCGACCCGCTGAGTTATCCGGGCGCTGCGCCGGGTGGCCTGGCCGACCACCTCTACGCCCGAGGCCGGCCCTTTGCCCTGCTGGCCAATTCCGACTTCCACGTCCACAAACAGCACCTCAAGCCCGACTACGCCCCGGGAGTCTTCAACCACATCCGCGCCGGGGTGGCCCCAGGCCAGCGGGACAGTGGGGCGGTCTTTGCCGCCCTGCGCCAGGGCCGCACCTGCGCTGCCCAGGGCCACTGGCTAGACCTGGGGGACTTCCGCGTGGACCAGGCCCGCCTCGGCGATACCTGGAAGAACGCCGGCCAGGGGCTGCTGAGGCTGACGTTGGCAGCCGGCGAGGAACTGGAGGCCCTCGACCTCATCGGCCAGTTCTCGCGCACCCAGGCCCCCGCCATCCTGCACTCCTTTGGGCCCCAGCCCGCCGGCGCGCTCGACCTGTCTTTGCCCGTGCCCGCCGGCGCCCGCGGTTTTGTGCGCCTGCGCGCTGTGGCTGCCCGCCGGGAACGACCCTGGCCCAGCCAGCGGGCCTTGCGCCTCTTTCTCAGTTCGGCCATTCTCCTGGAAGGGAGGTAGACGCCATGGCCCCTGCCCTGCCCCTGCGCCTGGGCGTGATCGGCGCCGGCTGGTTCGCCTCGCGCCGCCACTGCCCCGACATCCTCCGGCATCCAGAAACCACCCTGAGCGCCCTGTGCCGCCGCGATCCGGCCGAGCTGAAAAAACTGGCCGCCCACTTCGGCGTCGAGCACTGCTTTGCCGACTATCGCGAGCTGATCCACAGCAGCCTGGTGGACGCGGTGGTCATCTGCTCTCCCCATCACCTCCACTACGAGCACACCCTGGCCGCCCTCGAACAGGGCCTGCACGTGCTGTTGGAAAAGCCCATCACCATCGCCCCCGAGGAAGGCCACCACCTGGTGAGTCTGGCCGCCGAGCGCAAGTTGGCCCTGGTGGTGGGGCAGAATCCCCCGTACTGGAGCCACTGCCGTTTTCTGCGGGAGCAGATCGCCGCCGGAACCCTGGGCACCATCGAATCGGCCCATGTCCACTGGGTGGGCAATGCCAAAGGGGTGTTGGGATTGGAGGCCCTGCCCGCGGACCTGCCCGGGGTGGTGCGGCCCTCGCTCTTCCGCGGCGACGCGGCCCAGAATGGCGGCGGCTTTCTGATGGACGGCGGCTCGCACCTGATCAGCGAACTCTTGTGGTGCACCGGACTGCGGGTCGCCGAGGTGAGCGCGCTGATGGACAACCCCCGCTGGGACCTGCGCGCCGCCCTGGACCTGCGCCTGAGCAACGGGGCCCTGGCCACCCTCTCCATCCTGGCCGACAGCGGCACTGCGGCCAAGCGGCAGCACAGCATCTACTACGGCTCGGCGGGGACCGCGGAGCTGCGGGGCTTTCCCTTTACCGTGAGCATCGCAACTGGCAAAGAGGAATTGCATCGGCGCGAAGACGAGTTGCCCGCCCCGCCCACCCCTGTGGCCGATCTGGTCGAATGTATTTTGCGCCAGGGCCAGCCGGCCATGGCCGGCGAGCTGGCCGTACACGTGGTCGAAATCATCCAAGCCGCCTACGACTCGGCCCGCAGCGCCCAGGTGGTGAAGCTCTAAGTCTTCTCGACTCCTGTGAGGTGAAAGCCATGCAACTGGCCTGCGAAGGACACGCCCAGCTCCGCGCTCTTTCCGAGGGGCTGCGCCAGGTGCTCAACCCGCCCCTTGTCCTGGAGGAGCCCGTGCTCTGGGGCGCTTCCCCGGCCGACGCCTCCGGGGCCTCCATCTACGGCTCGGTGATCCGCGAGGGCGGCCGCTTCCGGATGTGGTACCAGGCCTGGCCCGCGGACTGGAATGGCGAGGACGTGGTGGCCGTGGCCTGCGCCGAAAGCGAGGATGGCCTCAACTGGCGCCGGCCCGACTACGGCCTCATCGAATGCGGCGACTCCAGTCGGACACCACCTGCCGCTGATGGCCTACTACGGCTGGACCGGCACCGTGGATCTGTCGGTGGTGTACCAAGAAGAGCTTATCGCCCAGGTGGAATTGCGGGATGCGGTGCTCTACGCCTTCGACTTCGCCCTAGCCCAGGGCGAGGGCTGATCTCCCCGGAACTCCACTTCCAGCCCCTCCTCCACCTCCACCGTGCCGCGCAGCAACCCCGGCCGCACCAGGGCGGCGGGCCGAGGTGTCCCCTGCACCCACACGAGTGGGGCACTGCACCAGGCGCCCGGCACCTGCGCCTCAAAGGTCAGCTGCCGGCAGGGCACCTGCGCCGGCAGGCCGGCAAAACCCAGCCGGTAACACTGCCGCCTGGCGCTCTCCTCGACCACCTCGACGCGCAGGTGGCGCCGGCACAGGTGGTAGCTCACCACCTCCTCGGGCGCGGCGCACCACACCGTCTCCCCCCCTTCGCCCAGCACGGTCTCGAAGCGCTGCCGCAGTTGCGCCTGGGAGCAGTCCTTGTTGCGGTGCACCGGCTCCTCCAGCGGACAGTGGCAGTAATCGATGATCCAGCCGCCCAGAGCTTGAGCCTGGCGGATGTTGCGGTAAGGGTCGTACTCGCTGTAGAAGGGGGCATAGAACTGGTCGTGCAACGGAGTGCGATCGAGCCAGAACAGCCCCTCCTGGGGGCGGTTGACCCCGTCGGTGATGCTCATGGCCCCCAGGTACCCCAGCTGCCGGCAGGCCGCCAGCACGTGGTCGGACATGTTGGTGTTGTCGCCCGGAGCGCAGTAGAGCAGCACCGGGGCTTGGATGGCCTCTTCGATCACCTCCCTGGCCTGGCGCAACTCGCGGTCGATCATCTGCGGGCTGATCACCTCGTGGCTCCAGGAGTGGTTGCCCACCCCCCAGCCGCGGCCCAGCAGGTCGCGCAGTTCTGCCCCGTTCATGTGGCGGAAGCCGTTGTAGCTGGACTGCCCCAGCTGGCGCACCTGGCCCAAATGCCCGGCCACCACCTCCACGTGCCCCGGGATGCCGAACTCCTCTTGTAGGGGGATGGCGAAGCGGTGCAGGTCGGCCAGGCCCTCGTCGTAGGTGATGGAGTAGACCCAGTCCTTGCCGTGTTTCCAGTCGCAGACTCTCAGGGACATATGGGCCTCGACTTCAAAGGGATTCAGGTGGCGGATAGAGCAGTCATGAATTCGGCAAAGGTGGTGCTGAAGCCCACCTGCCACTCGAAGAGATGGATGCCGTACCGGGTGGCCAGTCGCTCGGGGAAGCTCTGCGGGGTCTCCACGCCCACCGTGGCGTCGCGCATCAGCACGCAGCGATAACCCAGCCCCAGCATGGGTCGCGCCCCGCCATCCGCGCCCAGCACGCACATGTCGGTGGCAAAGCCGGCGTAGATCAGGGTGGAGACCCCCCGCTCCTGCAGGTACCCGTGTAGCTGGTCGGTATAGAAGCAGAGCGGCTCATCCCCTACCGGCGAGACCAGGGCCGCTCGCTTCATCCGGGCCAGGGGGGAACGCCGCAGATAGTCGGGACCGTGGGCCCGCGCGGCCATCCGTGCGGCCAGGGTCTGGGGAGGGGTGTAGGGAGCAAGGGGCGCACGGCGGGAGGGCACCTGCGGGTACTGAGCGTCCATCCAGTCGGTCTCCACGTGGCAGACCGCGATGCCGGCCCGGCGGCAGGCATCCATGGCCGGACGGATCATCTCCTCGATGATACGCCAGGCTTCGGCCGTGGATTGGGGCCAGCCCAGGTCCACGCAGTAGTTCAGATCCACAGGCGGCCCATCCGGGCAGCCGATGTTCCAACAGTGCATGCCTACCAGGGCCACCTCGGCTACCGACAGCTCGAACACCTCCTGTTCGTGTCCGGGCCGGTCGATGGGCAGGGCGCGGTAGTAGCGCACGGGCAATTTTATTTTTTTGCTCATAGACGATTCCGCTCCACTACCTCGGCCACCAGCTGCGCGGCCAGTTCGCAGTGCTCTTCCTCGTACTTTTCGCAGAAGGTGCTCCAGCGGATGAAGTGCTCCAGAAAGTCGCGCGCCCGGGGACAGGAATCGGCGCTGTAGCGGTACGCGCGGGAGGCCGGGGGCTGCGAGTACGGGTAGATCCTTTTCTCCGCCTTTTTCTGGAGGAAGGTGAGGGCCGCCGGCATCAGGTAGTACTTGCCCTGCCCAGCGCCGGAGACCCCGGCCTCGGCCAGCTGGACGGCAAAGTCCTCGGCGCTGCACCTGAAAGCGGCCGGCTCGATGCTGAATCCGGCCATCCAGCAGGAGTACACCTCCACGTAATCGGGGATGAGCAGGGGAATGAGGCCGGGAATCTCGCCCAGCAGCCCGGTCAGCAAGCGGATCATCCGGTCGCGCTTTTCCACCTGGGGCTTGATGATCTCCAGTTGCGCCAGGGTGATGGCCGCGGTGCTCTGGGTCATGCGGTGGGCGTACCCGGGCGCAGTATGGGCCCGACCGAAATGGGGGATCATCTCCCCGCCCCGGCTCTGGCCGATGAAGCGCAGCCGCTCGGCCAGTCGGTCGTCATCGGTGGTCACGCACCCGCCCACGTCCGAGCCCAGGGTCTTCTCCGAGTCGAAGGAGAAACCTGCGGCCAGGGCCAGGGTGCCAGCGTACCGACCCTTGTACTTCCCGAACACCGCCTGGCAGACATCCTCGTACACGATCAGCCCGTGGCGGGCGGCCAGTTCATTGATGGGGTCCATGTCGCAGATCAAGCCGGTCTTGTGTACCACCAGGATGGCCCGGGTGCGGGCGGTGATACAGGGGGCGATGGTGCGGGCGCTCAGGTTGACCGTGCCCGCTTCGGTGTCGGGAAAGACCGGAATATAGTTTTCTCTGATCAACCCCTGCACCGTGCCGTAGTCAGTCACCGGACTGACGATGACCTCGTCGCCCGGCTCAAAGCCTAAGGCGGCGGCCAGCACCGCCAGGGCTGGGGTGCAGCCGGGGGTGGCGATGCAGTGCTTGACCCCCAACTCCTGGGCAAAGGCCCGCTCGAAGCGGCCCACCATATCGCAGGTGAGGCCCGAGTTCACCACCTCCTGCAGGTAGCGGGCGGCGTTGGGACCTATGGTGCGGGGAAAGGGATTGGGCAGACTGCCGCGCAGGCCGGCCACGGCCTGGGCGCCGTACTGGGCGCGTGCCATCGCAGTTCTCCTTTCAGGAAACCACCGGATTCTCGCCCTCGGCTTCGCCCAGAGCTAGGTCCACCTTTTTCAGCTCCTGGTTCACCGCGACGATGAGGGCATTGGCCTGGGCCAGCTGCGCCTCGGCCTGCTGGTACAGGGTGTCGCTCTGCGCGTTCTGCCCCTGCTCCTGCTGGAGCGCCCAGCCGGCCAGCACCGCGGCGTAGGCCTCGAGGCGCAGGCTCATCACTTGGCGCATGTCGCGGTGCAGCTCCTCCAGCCGGGGAGGAGGGGTGATGCGGTCGAAGCTGTCCCGGGCATCCTGCAGCAAAGGCTGGGCGTACTGATACACCGCCGCCAGGTTCTCGGCCGTGGCCTGGCCCGAGGCGCCCACGGCACGGCGCTGCACTTCCTGTTCGAGGGAATTGACCCAGTCGATGAGGGGATTGGTCTGCAGCCGGTACGCCCGCACCTGATCGGCGCTGCCGTAGGGGGTCTGGGAAGCCCCCTCGTCCTCACCACACCCCCCGCCGACCAGCAGCCAGACGCAGACCAGCGCCAGCTTCAGCGGGATTTTGAGGGCTGCTGCTTTTCCCATGCTTTCTGCCCCAGGACCTTTTCGGACAGTTCGTCGATCACCTTCTCGACGGGGTCCTTGCCCACGTCCCAGATCCCGAGCTGGAAATGGAAGCCCATCCCCTGCTGCCTGGCCGCTTCCTCCAACTGACCGATCTTGCGCAGGGCGAATTCCTGGTCCGCGTCGAAGAGGATGACGATCTCGTCGCCCGAGAACCAGCGGGCGATCAGGTCGCTGCGCCGGAAGGGGACGGAGAAGATGTCCCTGATCCGGCGGTTGACTTCCTCGTACCCGTACTGATCGTTGAGCTGGTGGAGGTTGTCCAGGTCGAGAAAAGCGATCACCCGCAGGCCGCGGGGCATGACGTGGGAGAACTGCAGGAAGGCATTCCGGGTCCACATGCCGAACACCGGATCCATGCTCAGCTGGCTGATCTGCTCCTTCAGCAGATCGATCTCGGTTTCAAAGCCGAAGAGTTTGCCGATCAGTTTTTTCAGCACCTGCCCGCTCTCTCGTCAACTCCCTGGACTTTTCAAGCGCCTCACCAGAGAATATAGAAAATTTTGTCCCGCCTCACCCTTCCCCGGCCAACTCAAAAGTCGCCGGACCGGCCTGACTCAGGAAGAAGGCCCCCGATGGGGCGGGAAAGGCGCCGGCATAGCCTCTGGCCCACTGGTCCAGAAAAGCGCCCGCCCCTTCCTCCCGCACCAGGGCCCAGACACTGCCGCCAAAACCCGCGCCAAAGGCCGAAGCCGCCACCGCCCCGCCCTCTCTGGCCAGCCGGGCCAGGGCCACGGTCTGGGGCACCTGGTTGCCCAGCAGGGTCTCGGTCAGTTCCTGGGAGCGGTCCACCAGCCAGCCGAAGTGCTCCAGGTCCCCCTGGTCCAGCGCCTCGCCGGCCGGCAGGGCGATCTCCTCGTTCTCGGCGATGAAGTGCTCCAGCCGGTCGCGCAGTTCCGCTGGGCTGAAAGGCCCCTCCTGCTGGACGGCCAGCAGCTGCCGCAGGCGCTCCGCCGCCCCCGGCCCGCTGTGGAGGATGGGGTAGAGATGCTGCTCTGCCCTTCCGGTGCCCCGCTGCCAAGCCAGCACCAGGGCCCGGGCCCGGGCCGAAGCCCGGTTGTAGAGTTCCTGGGCCGCGCCGGTCTTCTCGGCCACCACCCCGCTGCAGCCGATGGCGAAGAGGTGCCCCGCCGGCAGGGGGATGTACCGCTCGAAGCGGGCCGGGCAGTAAGCGAACTGGCCTAGATGACCGGCCCGGGAGCAGAGGATGGCGGTGTGATCCTCGCTGCCGCCAAAGGTGCCCACCCCCCGGTCGCCTTCGAGTTCGCCGAAGCTCTGGCCGTTCTCGACCGTGCCCAGGTACGCGGCCAGTTCCAGCTGATCGCGGATCTGCCGCTGATACCGCGGTTCGGCCTCCAGCTGGTTGAAGGCGGCCAAGGCCAGATACGTGCCCACCATCAGCGCGCTGGAACTGCTCATCCCGGAAGCCGGGGACAGGTCGCTGCAGAAGGCCAGCTCCATGCCCCGCCGGCAGGAGGGAAAATTGCGCGCCAGGCGGCGGACCACGGTCATGGGGTAGTTGGACCAGTGCCCGTGGGCAGCTACCAGCTCCGGGTCCAGGGCAAAGCGCGCTGGTTCGCCCTGGCCGGCCCAGACCACCACCTGCGCGTCGGCGCGCGGGACAGCCACCATGCAGAAACCCTGCTCCAGGGCTGCCACTAGGCTGCGCCCGCCCGCGTAATCGGTGTGTTTGCCCAGCACCTCGATGCGCCCGGGCACAAAGAAGGCGCGCACCTGGGCCTGCGGCGCCGTCCCGCCCGCGGCCAGACGGCGCGCCGCTTGGCCAAACAGGTCGGCCTTGGCCTCTGCCGCTGTCGGGCGCAGCCTGTACATCCGGACCAGCGCTTCGACTTGGCCCTGATCCAGCAGGGCTTGGAGGGCGATCACAGCCTCACCTGTAGGCCGGCCAGGCGCGCGGCCACCGGCTCCACGTCGGCGCGGCTGGACAGGTCCAGCACAGCCTCGTCGCACAGCAATACCTGGAAACGCTGGCCCAACACCTCGGCGGCGTACTGGACCGCGTCGGGCAGTTCCAGCTCTCCCCTGGGCGAAGGAGTCACCGCCCGGCAGGCCGGGAAGATCCCCTGGTCGAAACGCCAGCAGTTCATGCTCACCGCCACCGGCTCGGGCAGGGAAGCGAGCAGGCCGGGGTCGGGTTTCTCCACGATGCGCCGCAGGCAGCCTTGCTCATCGACTTCGACGATGGCAAAGCGGCTCAGCCGCTCGGGGGGAATATTGCTGCCCTCCAGCATCCCCGCGCGCGAGAAGGCCGCCAGACCCGGACCCTGCAGGGCGCGCAGAGACTCCAGGGCGGCGATGGGGTAGTAGTTGTCGGAGTTGATCACCAGAAAGGGCTCACCGGCAGTGAAGGATTCGGCCGCCGCCACGGCATCGGCGGTGCCCAGGGGTTTTTCCTGGAGGGCAAAGCCCAGCTCCAGGCGCTGGTACTCGAGGGTGTGGCCGTAGTAGCGGCGCAGCTCCTCGTGTTCGGGGCCCACCACCAGGCAGATGCGCCGGTACCCGGCGGCGGCCAGGGCGCTGAGCACGTAGTCGAGAAAGGGCCGCTCGATGGGGATGAGCGCCTTGACGCCGGTAGCCGCCACCTCGGCCTGGAGGGGATTCAGCCCGGCCTCCGGGTCCTGCCGGCGCATGCGCGTGCCCAGGCCCCGGGCCAGGATCACCGCCTTGTCCATGAGTCAGGGAGTCTTGAAGAGAACCTCGCCCCTGGCCGAAAGCAGTTTCAGCCCCGCAGCGCCATCTCCTTCGAGGTAGAGGGAGGCCCGGGGGTCTCCCTTGGTGTCGAACAGATCCAGCCGCGGCCGGCCATCTGGACCCACCCCCAGGCCGGCGCGGAAACGCTGCTCTGTATCCATCAGCCCCACCATCGAGGTGCCCTCCTCCAGCACCCCCAGCATGGTGCGCACCGCACCCTCTCCATCGCCCAATTCGATGAGCACCATGCCGTCTGGGCGCATGCGCAGCAGGCCGCGCACATGGCCCTGGGCGTCGCTGATCCGCAGTTCCGGGATCTCCTGAGGGGTCAGCCCCACCCGCAGGCGGCACTGTCCGCCGGCGTCGAGAAAATTCAGGGTGGCCTCCCCGCCCTCTCCCAGGCCCAGGCCGGCGCGCACCTGCTTCTGGCCGTCGTACAACCCCAGTCCCACCCCGCCGTCTTCGGTCAGACCCAGGCCGGCGCGGTTGCGGCCTTCAGCGTCGTACAATTCCAGGGTGGGAGAGCCGTCCGGTCCCAGGCTGAGGCGCACCCGGGGGCGGTCGTGCTGGTCGCGCAGTTCGAGCAGGGGAGCGGCCTCCGCCAGGCCCAGGGTGGCCGCGGGCCGGCCGTGCTCGTCCATGAACTCCAGCAGGGCCTCCTCCCTAGCCCCGGCCACGCGCAGGGCGGCGCGGGTCTTGCCCCTGCGCCCCTGCAGCACAAAACGGCTGGCCTTCAGGGTACCTGGCTTCCAGCGCCCGTACGACGCGTACCCCGCCAGGGCCAGGGCCGCCAGGGCCACCACCAGCAGTACCTGGGAGCGCTTCTCCAGTTGCCCCTGTTGCTCCACCATGTCCAGGAGCTGCGCGTTGGTGCGGGCCACGCTCGCCTGGGCAGCCTGAAACGCCGGGTCGAGGTCCGACTCCTGCGCTGCCCCCTGCGCAGCCAACAGCACACCAAAGGCCAGGGCCATCCCCCACTCGCTGATCCAGGACCTGCGCGCGCACTCCATAAGGCATCCTGTTTTTACCAATGATACTCAGGCAGTGATGTGCCTGCAAGGTAGGGGCGGATTTGAAAACCGCCCCTACCTCAGGCAGAAGCACCCGAGTACCACTTGACCCCGCAATTCCAGAACACCCGCGCCCCCACCAGCAGACCCAAGGCCAGGGCCAGGGCCAGGGCCAGCATCGGCCCGGTGAGCCGGCCCACCACCGCCTCGGCCGGCACGGTCACCGCAAAGGCCACCGGCACCAGCGCGGTGAGGGCCACCTGCAGCCAGCGCGGGTACATACCCACCGGCCAGCGGCCCGCTTCGTATACCCCCTGGAAGATGATGAGGATGTTCTCCACCCGCACGAACCAGAAGGAGAGGGTGGCCAGGATCAGCCAGAAGCTATAGACGATGGCGGCCCCGGCCAGCAGGGTCAGGCCGAAGCCCAGGGCCTGCTGCATCCCCACCGCTGTCCCCAACTGCAAGAGCGCCACCAGCAGCACCGCCAGCCCCAGCCCCACGTCCACCAGCTTCCACACCCGCACCTCGCTCATGCTCACCAACACCTGGGCGTCGGCCGGCTTGGTCAGGGTGAAGTCGAGGGTCCCGCGGCGCACGTCCTCCATGAAGCGCTCCATGCTGGGCTGGATCAGGGCGCCGATCAGGCCGCCCATCAGTTGGTAGACCCCCAGCAGGGCCACCAGTTCGGCTGGCTGCCAGCCCCCCAGGGCCGGGGTGTGGGCGAAGATCACTGCCAGATTGGCCAGGCCGGTGCCCAGGCTCATCAGGGATTGCAGACACTGAAAGTAGAAGTTGGTCCGGTACGCGAGTTCGTTGAGCACGCCCAGGCGCACAAAGACCAGGAAGAGCCGCAGGTAGTTCATGCACCCACCGCCCCGTACTGTTTCAGCCCTCGCCGCCAGACCAGGGCCACCAGGCCCAGGCTGGCCCCCACCCAGGCACCCTGGGCCGCCAGGCCCTGGAGGGCCTGGGCCGCGTTCAGCCGCCCCATGGCCAGCTCCACTGGAAAGGCCAGCATCCAGCGGAAGGGCAGCAGCGCGGCCAGGGTCTGCACCCAGGCGGGCATCAGTTCGAGAGGCGCCATGCGCCCCGAGAGGAAGAGCAGGGCCGCAAAGTAGAACTGGTTGAGCGCCCCCACCCGGGTGGTCCAGAAGGCGCTCAGGGCCAGGCACCACTCCACCAGAAAGCGCAGGGCAAAGGCCAGCACCAGGGCGGGAATCAACGCGGCCAGGGACCAGGAATGGAGATGGAACTCGGGCTCGAAGAGCCAGGCCAGCACCGCGGCCGCCGGCAGAGTCACCGCCGAGGTCAGCGCCTTGTAGGCGATGTTGACGGTGATGTCGGTGTGGATGGGGTGGAGGGGCTGGAGCAGCAGGGGGGAGAAGGAGCCGCTGCGCACCCGGTACTCGAACTCGAACATGATCCAGGTGAAGGTGAGGTGGTTGACCACCATCAGGGCGATGTAGTAGGCCGCCAGATCCCCGCTGGCGAATCCCCCCACCGCCCCGCCCTGGGCCTTGGCCACAGTGAGCCAGACCACCAGATAGACCACCGGCTGCACCACCAGGCCGATGAGCCAGATGATCAGGGCGGCCCGGTACTGGAGCTGCACCGCCGCCTCGGTGCGGAACAGGGTGGCGTAGATGTCGGCCAGTCCCTTCACGCCGCCTCCTGGGAGAAAACCTGCTCGATGACCTCCTCGATCTGGGGGTCCTCCACGGTCAGGTCCACCACCGGCACCTCGCTCAACAGCCTGGCCGTCACCCGCGCGGTGTCGGCCTTGGGCACCCGCAGGGTCACCCGCCCGCCCTCGCGCTGCACCACCTCGCCGTACCCGCCCAGGTCCAACTCCTCCCGCTCCAGATCCACCACGATGGTCTTATGGGGCGAGAAGCGCTGCACCAGGCTGGCCAGTTCGCCGTCGAAGAGCAACTGGCCGTGGTGGATGATCACCACCCGCCGGCACAGGGCCTCTACGTCGGCCATGTAGTGGCTGGTCAGGAGCACCGTGGCCTGGTACCGGCGGTTGTACTCGGCGATGAAGGCGCGGATGCGGCGCTGCATGGTCACGTCCAGGCCGATGGTGGGCTCGTCGAGAAAGAGGATACGGGGCCGGTGCAACAGGGCAGCGGCCACCTCGCACTTCATGCGCTCGCCCAGGGACAGGTTGCGCACCGGCTTCTGCAGCAGTTCCCCCAGATCCAGCAGCCCCACCAGCTCGTCCACCGTCTGGCGGAACTCCTGCCGGCCCAGGCGGTAGATGGCCCGGTTGCGCTCAAAGGAATCGGCCACCGGGATGTCCCAGACCAGCTGGTTTCGGTTGCCCATCACCAGGGTGATCTGCCGCAGGAATTGGCGCTGCCTGGCAAAGGGCACATAGTCCAGCACCTGCACCTGTCCCGCGGTGGGGTGCAGCAGACCCGAGAGCATCTTGAGGGTGGTGGTCTTGCCCGCCCCGTTGGGCCCGAGAAAACCCACGATCTCGCCCGGCTCCACCGCAAAGCTGAGGCTCTTGACCGCCTCCACGGTGCGCACCTGCTTGCACACCAGGCTGCGCAGGGCGGCTCTTACCCCGCCCTCGCGCACCGGCACCTCGTAGGTCTTGTGCAGTTGCTGGACCTCGATGGCCGCGCTCACCGCACCTCCACCCGCACCGCCCGCCGGTCCGGATCAAAGGCCACGAGGGTACTCTCGCCTTCTGCCAGGAAGGTATTGCTCGCAAAGGCCGCGCGGCTGGCGGCCCGCGCCAGCGGTCTCCCGTCCACCTTCACCTCGCGCACCGCGGCTCCGGTCAACCTCAGGGTGAACTCCGGAGCCTGCACCGGCAGGTCCAGGCTGATGACCCCTTCCGCCACCGTCATCTGGGCCACTTCCCGGGCGCAGGCATAGGTGGAGATCTCGCTGCACTTGCGCCAGCGGGTGTGCTCGCCCTGCGGATCGCGTTCCTTGAGCCGGCGCACCACGGTCTTGAAGGCTTCAAAGCCCTGGCGGTCGCCGTTGTGCATCCCATAGAAACCCTGCCAGTGGCTGCAGAGGATGGCCGGCTCGCCCGCCTCTATGAGTTGGGGCAGGCGCCCGCCCTGCAAATCGGCAGTGAGGTACTTGTCCGCGTTCACCTCCCCGTACCCGGTCCAGCTGCCGGTCCAGTCGCCGGTGCCGGCGATGATCTCGCCCACGGCCTGGCCCCGCTCTCGGTCCGCGTACCACACCGGGGTATCGATGGGCCGGTCGGTCCAGATGCGCTGGAAGAAATAGGGCGTGGGATCGCCGGTGACCTGGCGCAGAGCCTGGCCGGCCACCCTGGCATAGAATTCGAGGGTCTTGCCCCCGAAGCCGCCGGGCGAAGTCACCCCCTGGGGGCGCAGGCCGACGTTTTCGAGGATCTGGCAGGCGGTGGCGATGTACTGGGTGACCCATTCCTCCTGGTCGAGAGGCAGGGCGGCCCATTCGTACTGCTCCCAGATCCGCGAGGGCAGGGGCTGCAGGGTCTCCAGGTCCACCACAAAGGTGTGGGTGAGCATCTCCGGGGTGATGTCAAAGGCCGGGGTGATCAGTTCCCGGCACATCTGCAGCCAGCTCTCCTGCTGGGCCCGGCTGAACATGGGCAGGCCCTGGTCCACGCGGCCCAGGCCCGCTGGACAGGGCACCACGCTGTACTTGCCCTTCACCCCCTCGGCCAGGCACCACTCGGCGAAGTCACGGGTAAAGGACTCGGGATGGACCACCGGCACGTCCTCCCAGCGGCGCTCTTGCCCATCGGCCAGGTTGCGGTCGCGCATGAAGAAGTAGTTGAGGTTGACCAGCACCGTGGAATCGTCGAAGATAATCGAGAGCGGCACCCGGTCCAGGGTATGGCGGACGATTTCGGCGTGCATCATAGAGACCTTCCTCTAGATCCGCACCTTGACCACCACCTTGCGCACTGCCTGGGGCGTGGCCACCGCCATGCCCGGCATGTGGGCGTCCTCGGGCCCCAGGATCACGAAGGTGCCGGCCCGCATCAGCACGAACTCCCCTTCGCCCTCCAGCTTGAGGAAGTCCTTCTCCTCGTCGTAGGGCTGCGGCCGCAGCTGGTTGAGGTGGGCAAAGCCCATGTGCTCGGTTCCCTGGGCCACGTACTGCACGTCGATGTACTTGCGGTGCGCCTCCCAGAACCCCTGCTCCTTGGGCTTGGTGTCGTACTGCTGGATCATGGCGTAGAGCTGGTCCCCGTCCAGGACGTACCGCCCCGGCTCCACCTTGGTGGCGTCGGTGTTCTGCAGATAGCGCAGCGCCGCGGCGATCCCCTCGCCCAGGTTGTAGTAGTGATGCGCGTTCTTCAGCTGATCGATGACCATAGCCTTCTCCTTTTGTGAATTGACCTTTTTGCCGGTCTGGCGGTATTTTTGCCTCTATGGAACTCCAATTGGACTCTGTCGAGGCGCGGGTGCTGGGCGCCCTCATCGAAAAGGAGATCAGCACCCCCGATTACTACCCCCTCACCCTCAACTCCCTCACCACCGCCTGCAACCAAAAAAACAACCGCGACCCGGTGGCGGATTTCGACGAGAAGGCCGTGGTCCGCGCCCTCGACAACCTGCGCCTCAAGCAACTGGCGCGTATGGTCAGCGGGGCCGACCAGCGGGTGCCCAAGTACTACCACCGCGCCGGGGAAACCCTGGGCCTGGAGCGGCCGGCCCTGGCGCTGGTCTGCGAACTCTTGCTGCGCGGCCCGCAGACCGTGGGCGAACTGCGCGGCCGCTGTAGCCGGCTCTGGGAGTTTCCCTCCCTCGAAGAGGTCGAGGCCGGGCTGCAGACCCTGATGGACCGCCAGGCCGGCGCCCTGGTGACCCGCCTGCCGCGCCAGCCAGGGCGCAAGGAGTCGCGCTACGCCCACCTGCTCTGTGGCGAACCGCAACTGCCCGCCGAGGAGCACCCGCCCCGCTTGGAATCGGCCACCCTGGAGGTGCGGGCCGAAAACGAGCGCCTGGCCGCCCTGGAGGCCGAGGTCCAGCGCCTCAGCCGGGAGCTGGAGGCCCTCCGCGGGGAGTTCGCCCAGTTCCGCAAGCAGTTCGAGTAGGGGCAGCCCCTTGGTCTGCCCTCAACCCCCAAACGACCGGTCGAAGAGCGCGGCGATGGCCCGCCGGCCGCTCTCCTCCAAGAGGCGCGTCCCAGTGCCGGTGAAGTGGGGGTGCTGGATCACCGGCGCCTGGGTGGAGATCCAGCGCTCCTCCTGCCAGGTGAACCACCCGCCCTTGCCCTGATCGAAGACCAAGAGGGGTTTGTTGCACAACTTGGCGAACTCGGCGCCCCAGCCCGTGCCGCCCTTCACCGTGCCGTCTTCCTGGATCTTGCCCACCACGTAGATTTCCTGGCCGCTGTTGATCTGGTACCAGATGCTCTGTAAGATTTTGCGGAAGGTGGGGGTCTCCGTATAGGTGCGGTGCAGCAGCCGCGAGACGTAGCCCAGGCTGACGTCTCCTTTCTGCAGTTCCTCGTGGTTGAGCACGCGGATGCCGCGCTTGCGGACGATCTGGTGCTCTTCGAAGGTGAAATTCACCTCTTCGATGCCCAGCCTTTCGGCATTGGCCCCGAACTCCCCTTCGGCCCCCTTGGCCCCGCCGCTGAAGAGGATGCACTCTCTGGGATCTAAAGACATGGCCTGCTCCTTTCTCAGAGGCTCTGAATATAACCCCTTGATAGCGTCTGGAGAAGGCGATACTTTTGCTGCTGGACCCCGCAAAGAGGAGTGCCTACGTGACCGACAGCCGCTTGCTGCTGACCGACGCCCAGATGCAGCACTTCCTGCAATACGGCTACCTGACCCTCAAGACCGGGCTGTCCCCCGAGTTTCACCAGGCCATCTACCAGAAAACCGAGGAAGTCTTTGCCAAGGAGGGCAACCTCGGCAACAACATCCTGCCCCGCATCCCCGACCTGCACAAGGTCTTCGCCGACCCGGTACTCGACGGCGCCCTGATCAGCCTGCTGGGACCCGCCTACCTCATGCACTCCCACCGCCACTGCCACATCAACCCCGCCAAGAGCAAGGGGGGCGGCTGGCACAAGGACAGCTACTGGGGCTTTCTCAAGGTGCGCTCCCACCGCACCCGCTGGGTGATGATCTTCTACTATCCCCAGGACACTATCCTGGAAAACGGCCCCACGGCGGTGATGCCGGGGACCCAGTGCTATGAGCAGCGGGCCGCCGATGAGTCCGCCGAGGTCCAGCTGCCGGTGTGCGGCGAGGCCGGCACCGCCACCCTGGTCCACTTCGACCTGTGGCACCGGGCCACTCCCAACCAGACCGAGCGCAACCGCTACATGATGAAATTCCAGTTCACCCGCATGGAAGAGCCCACCACCCCTCGCTGGAACCACGGGTCACGGGACTGGCAGGGCGGGGTCGTGGGGGCGCAGCTGTGGCAGTGGCATTTGGGCAACGAGGCCCCCCAGCCGGTCAAGGCTGAGGGGGAGTTGGCCGCCGCCGCCGCCCAGCTAAAAAGCGCCGATCCAGCCGCGCGGGCCAAAGCTGCCAGCCAGCTGGGACTGAGGGGGCCCGAAGCCGCCGAGGCAGTGCCGGCCCTGGCCCTGGCCCTGCGCGACAGCGCCGAGCCGGTGCGCCTCAACGCCGCCTACGCCCTGGGCGCCGCCGGCGGTCCAGCGGTGCCGGCCCTGATCGAGGCCCTGGGCAGCCAGGCCAAGGAGGTCCAGCTAGGCGCCGCGTACGGCCTGGCCCTGGCCGGCCGGGCCGCGGTGCCGGCCCTGACCGAGGCGTTGGGCCACGCCGACGAGCAGGCCCGCGGTTGCGCTGCCTATGCCCTGGGAGACATGGGGGCCCAGGCCAGCGAGGCTGTGGGCCGGCTGGCCCGCCTGGGAGGCGACCCTTCGCCCTTTGTGCGGCGCCACGTGGCCGAGGCTCTGGGCACCATCGCCCGCCATCCCAAAGTTGCGGTGTCTGCCCTGGAGGGTCTGCTGCGGGACGAAGACCCCCAGGCCCGTTTCAACGCCGCCTACTCCCTGGCCCGCTTCGGGGACCGGGCCGAATCAGCGGTGCCGGCCCTGGCTGCGGCCCTGGAGGACAGCAACCGCTACGTGCGCAACCACAGCGCCGAGGCCCTGCGCCACATCGGCACCCCTCAGGCCCAGCAGGCCCTGATGGACTTCCTGATGGTCTCGCGCTGGTGCCCCATCACCACCAAGGAGAGTACCTTCTGAAACAGCTTCTCACACCTCGCCGCACATATCGAGGAGATCGCCAGATGTTGAGCAGAGAACAAGTCGCCTTCTATCGACAGAACGGGTTTCTGCACATTCCCCAGGTCTTCAGCCCCGCCGAAATCGACGCCCTCGACCGCGACCTGGAGCGGCTGGTCAACGACTGGTCTTCCACCAACCAGGGCTGGGTCGGCCCCTGGCGCCGGGTCTACATGGACGAGCAGACCGAGAAGAAGTCCCAGTTGACCGCCATGCACGACCTCCACTTCTACTCCCAGCCCTGGTCTCAGGCCGTGACCCATCCCCGGCTCACCGAGGCGATGAGCGACCTCTTGGGACCCGACGTGGAATTGCACCACTCCACCATGCACATCAAACCCCCCGAGACCGGCCACCCCTTCCCCATGCACCAGGACTGGGCCTTCTACCAGCACCAGGACGGCCGGTACGTGGACGTGCTGGTCCACCTGGACGACACCTGCCATGCCAATGGCGAGATCCGCTTCCTGGCCGGCTCCCACCAGCAGGGCGCCCTGGAGCATATCACCCAGACTCCCGAAGGCCCCTGCACCCCTCATTTGCCCACCGACCAGTACCACCTCGAGGACACTGTGCCGGTGCCGGCCAAAAGGGGCGACGTGGTCTGCTTCTGCATCCACACCATCCACGGCTCCCACATCAACACCACCAGCCATGCCCGCCGCCTGGTGCGCATCGGCTACCGCCACCCGGACAATACCCAGACCGCCGGCCAGAGCTGCGGCCGGCCCGGGCTGATGGTACGCGGCTACCGTTTGCGACGAGAAGGCCAACTGGCCTTCAGCACCGCCGGCCCGCCTACTTGAGCGTCCCCTCCAGGGCGGCCAACATCCCCTCCACCAGGCGCTCGCCCGACTCGGCCACAAAGGGGAAGTGCCCGGTGAACTTGGGCGACTGGGCAGCGGCGTAGGTGCAGCGCTCGACGTCGTGGGCGTCGGGCATGTAGCTGAGGCTGTCGTTGGCGTAGCCCACCGCCATCAGGTCGGCGTGCGGCCAGCGCCGCCGCAGGTCTAACGAGAAGCTGGAGAAGAGTTCCGAGCCGTGCGCGGCCACGTACAGGTCGCCAAAGCGCAGGGCCTGCACCTCGGTCTCCAGCGTCTCCAGGCGGGTGTCCAGGTCCGGCAGCACCTCCTCAGTCCACTCCACCGCAAAACGCGCCAGGGCCCTGACCGCCAGCCCCACGTCCCCAGCGTACCGTTCCGGAAAGCGGTCTGGCTGGCCCACCATCACCCGGCCCAGGGTCTCGCGCCAGCCGGTGGTGTCCCCGCTCTTGAGCCGGTAGTGCCCCTCCTCATTCTCCCGCAGCACTTCTTCGCGGGCATAGCGCCTGGTGGGCAGCCCGATGCGCAGGCTGCAGGCGCCCACCCCTTCTTCCTCCACCCGCCGCGCCCGGGCCAGGGCCTCCAGGGCCTTGCCGGCCAGAGCCCTTCCCGGCTCCAGGCAGCGGGCGGCCTCCCACAACTCCATATTGAAGTTCACGTCCCCGCAGGAGCCCTGCAGAAACATCGCCGTGGTCCCGGGCAGGGCCTGCTCCAGCAGGTCGACCATGTAGCCCGGGTAGTCGCGGCTCACCTCCCGGTTGTCCATGTGCATCATCACCGTGGGGTGGGCGTGGAAGTTGACCGCCACGGCAAAGGGCCTGCCGTCGGCCCCGTCGGCGCGCAGCACGCTGACCTGGGTGTCTACCGCCCCGCCCTGGCGGGTGCGGTTGAAGGTCATCCCTTCGAGGTGGGTGCGGCCCGCCCACAGGGTGGCGGGCCGGCGCTGCTGCCAGGCGCAGATGGCCGCGGTGGCCACCTGCCGCCGGACCAGGGCCAGGTACTCCAGATCCTGTTCCCCTACCCCGCGGGCAAAGCCGGCGGTGGGCGCGTTATGGCTGTGCGAGGCGCTCACGCACACCGCCTCGGCCGGAATATCGGTGTGGCGGGCCACCTGCTGGCGCACCGCCCGGGTGAATTCCGCGTCCATGTACATCAGATCCACGGCCACTAGGGCCACCGCGCGTTCCCCCTGGCAGGCCACCAGGGCCGTGGCCTTCAGATCGTCGCGCACCCGGGTCCAGGTGCGCTGCAGATAATAGCCCAGCCCGGCCAACTCCACGCCCCAGGGCGGGGTGATGCAGGTGCGGTAGATGCCGATCTCCAGAGCCATCGCTCCTCCTCCTCACTGCGCGTCGGTGTAGATGCGCAGTTCGTCTATCCAGATCCACTGCTCGTGCGGCACCCCCGGCCCGAAATAGGGGCCCACCAGGAGCTGGTCGATCTTCATATTCGGATGTTGGCCAGTGCGGAAGACCACCCGGCGCTCGTCGAGGTTCAGCTTGAAGCGGGCGCGCACGTGGTGCCAGTCGCCCTGGTAGCGCGGTCCGGGGTTCTGGCCGAAGTAGATCTTCTCGGCCTGCCAGTATTTGCCGTTGGCGTGTATCCCTCCCGCCTTGTAGCAATCCTCCTCCCCGTGGCCGTCTGAGTCGCCGTTGCAGCCGGCCACTGAGCGCGCCTCGGTGACCCCCACCAGGTTCTGGCCGACCCGTTTTTCATCGATGTTTTCGCCATCCTGGATGGCCAGCCGGGGCCGGCCGTTGACCACCTCCACCGCTCATACCTCGATCCACAACACCCGGTACTCCAGCCGCGCGTCGTGGTGGTGGGGCCGGCGGAGGCTGCCGGCGATGCCAAAGCCCCAGG
Organism: Candidatus Latescibacterota bacterium; assembly: GCA_016187725.1. Lineage (GTDB taxonomy): Bacteria > Latescibacterota > UBA2968 > UBA8231 > UBA8231 > SICG01. The sequence goes on along the minus strand of JACPJE010000043.1, from coordinate 43,319 downwards.
AGGCGACCTCCTCCTCCTGCGAGGGCCCGTGCCGGGTCTGGTCCTTTTCCTCGCTGCCGGAACCGATGATCAGCCGCCCACCAGGGGCCACCATCTCATCCAGTAACCGGCGCACCAGATTGGGCTGGCGGCGGCGGGGCACGTACTCCAGGCCGGTGCGCACAAAGTCGAAGCGCCGGGGCGGGACCCAGGCGATGGCATTGCCCACCCAGATGCGTTCGGCCCACTGGGGCAGCCGGGAGCGGGCCAGGGCAGCCAGTTCCGGGGCGATGTCCAACCCGTACGGCTCGATCCGCACCCCTCGCTCCCCGGCCCATAACTGGACACATTCCATCAGGTGCCCGCTGGCGCAGCCCACGTCCAGAAAAGCGCCGTCCCGGTCCATGGCCTCGGCGACCAGGGAGCGGGCCTGGCGCCAGTGGGCCTCGTCGCCGCTGTGGCCCGACTGGCTGCGCGGGTTGTCGCCGGCCAGGTACGCCGGGGTGATGACTGCCATGCCCCGCTGGTACCAGCCGGCCTCGTCGATCTGGCCCGCTGCGAGGGCGGCCTCTGATTCTTCTAGCAACTTGTAGCCCCGGTTCTTGGCCATTTCTATGGACTCACTGGACATGTCCCGTGCTCCGACGTAATATTCTCTGCCTCATAGTAACCCTCCCGTCGAACACGGACAATAAAAAAGAAAGAGTACTATGACTCAACTCCAACCGGTGCTGGTCGCCGGCCAGTGGCGCCCCTCCGAGAACGCGGGCACCTTCGCCCCCCTCAATCCCGCCACCCGCCAGCCTACCGGAGAGCTTTACCCCGTCAGCAGCCGCGAAGAAGTGGAAGAGGCGATCGAGGCTGCCGCCCGGGCCTCCGAAGCCCTGCTGGACATCGCCCCCCAGACCCGGGCCCGCTTCCTCGAACTCTTCGCCGGCCGCATCGAGGCCCGCCGGGCCCAGATCACGACCCTGGCCTACGCCGAGAGCGCCCTGCCGGTCAAGCCCCGCCTCGACGAGGTGGAACTGCCCCGCACCACCGGCCAGTTGCGCCAGGCCGCCCTGGCGGCCCGCCAGGGATCCTGGACCTTGCCCACCATCGACACCAAGGCCGGCATCCGCTCCTTCTTCGCCCCGCTCGAAGGGGGCGTGGTGGTCTTTGGGCCGAACAATTTCCCCCTGGCCTTCAACAGCGCGGCCGGCGGGGATTTCGCCGCGGCCATCGCTGCCGGCAACCCAGTGATCGCCAAGGCCAATTCCTCCCATCCGGGCACCACCCGCCTGCTGGCCGAAGAGGCCCTGGCCGCAGTCAAAGAGGCGGGGCTGCCGGAGGCCACCGTGCAGCTGATCTACCGCACCGACCACCAGGTGGGCCAGGGCCTGGTCTCCCACCCGCTGGTCGGCGCCACCGGGTACACGGGCTCGCGCCAGGCCGGCCTGGTGCTCAAGGAGGCCGCGGACCGGGCGGGCAAACCCATCTACCTGGAACTGAGCAGCATCAACCCGGTGCTCATCCTGCCGGGGGCCCTGCGCGAGCGGGCCGCCGAGATCGCCGGGGAATTCACCACCTCCTGCCTGCTGGGGGCCGGACAGTTCTGCACCAACCCGGGCGTGGTGCTCCTGCTCAAAGGCGCCGAGACCGAAGCCTTCGTCGGTATGATCGTGGAAAAGTTCCGCGCCGCTGCCGTGGGCACCCTGCTGGGCGAGGGGGTGGAGCACAGCCTGGGGCAGAGTGTGACGGCCCTGCAGCAGGCCGGGGCCGAAGTGCTGGTGGGCGGCGCGGCCGGCGGCGGCACCGGCTGCTCCTTCCAGAACACCCTGCTGCGGGTGGACGGCGGGCGTTTCCTGGCCGCCCCCGAAGCGCTCCAGCAGGAGGCCTTCGGCAATGCCAGCCTGCTGGTGGTGGCCGACGACGACGACCAGGCCGAAGCCATCTGCCGCACCTTCGAGGGCAACCTGACCGGCGCCCTGTACACCGATCGGGCCGGCAGCGACGAGGCCCTGTACCAGCGCCTGGCCCCCATCCTGCGCCGCAAGGTGGGCCGCCTACTCGACGACAAGATGCCCACCGGGGTGGCCGTCTCGCCAGCCATGAACCACGGCGGTCCTTATCCGGCCACCGGCCATCCGGGCTTCACCGCCGTGGGTATCCCGGCCTCGCTGCGGCGCTTCGCTATGCTCCAGTCCTTCGACAACGTGCGCCCCGACCGCCTGCCCCCCGAGCTGCGCGATAAAAACCCCACCGGCCAGTTGTGGCGCCTCATCGACGGGGCCTGGACCCAGGGAGACGTGCCGGCCAAGCCATGACCGACTCCTCCCTGATGGGCGCCCTGGCTGATTTGCGCCAACACACTGGGGTGGTCCTCCCCGTGTACCTCCCTGCCGGCGCCGATGCCGCCCTGGGCGCTGCCCTGCTGACCGACACGGTCCAGGCCCTGCTCCTACAAGTAGAGCGCCCCTCCTCCATCTGCCTGAGCGTGGATGGGGAGCAGAGCGGCAAAGAAATGGCCGAGGATCTGGCCCGCCGGCACGGGGTGCAGGTGTGCTGCGCCCCCCGCAACAGAGGCAAGCTCCAGGCCCTGCGCCAGGGCGTCGCCCTCCTGTGGGAAGAGCCGGAACTGGAGTACTTCGCCACGGTGGACGCTGACGGCGACCACTTTGCCAACGAACTGCCCAACCTGGTGCGCGCTGCCCGCCATGCCCGCCCCCGCGCCGGCGAGGTGATGGTCCTGGGCAAACGCCTCTCCCTCCACCGGCCCATGGGCTTCCCGCGGGGGGAATTCGAGGAACTGGCCGACCGGGTACTCCTCGATGCCCTGGCCTTTCACGCCGCCCGCACGGGTGTGCCCCTGCGCCTGGAGTACGCCACCGCCCTGGAGGAATTCCCCGACTTCCACTCCGGGTACAAACTCTTCAGCCGGGGCGCCGCCCGCGCCGCCTTTCTGCAGGAGCCCCAGCTGTGCGGGGTGAGCGAGAGCGCCTACTACCGCCACGGTGTCGAGGCCGTGCTCACCGTCGAGGCCCTGCTGGGCGGGGCCTGCCTGGTCTCGGTCAACCGCAGCACCTTCGACGAGCAGCCCATCTCCGCCTTTGGCAAGCTGGAGCGCTGCCAGCTGGTGGCCGACAAGATGGTGTGGCCCTGCAAGCGGCTGGGGGTGCCCGGCGAATTCGTCGATCAGTGGCTGCGCAACCACATCCCCCGCCTGCTGCTGGGCACCCTGGTCCCCCAAGGTGTGGAGGAAGTGCGGCAGGTCCGCCGGATCGTCCTGCGGGAGTTCGGCCTGGAGACCGAAGGCACGGACCTGGCAGGGCCGCTTTTTGTCTGAGCTGCACTGACTCCCGATTCTTGACAGCCCGCCGGGGCCATGCCTACCTTGCTGCCCATGACCACCCTGACCCGCCTCTCCTTCTGGCTAGCGCCGGAGCGCCTGGACGAGTTTCCCGCCTACTTCAGCCGGCGCCTGGTCCCCCTGCTGACCCAGCAGGGCCTGGCCGATCCGACGCCCTGCCCCCGCGCTCAACCCCCGCATATCTTCAGCCAGCTCTTCGCCCTCGAATCCCCCTCACAGGTAAAGCAACACCAGAAACAGCTCAACGCCGACCCGTCCTGGAAGGGGGCCATGGCCGGATGGTCCAGTCGCTGGCGCTTGGGAGTTTATTCCGCCCCGGCAACGGGCAAGGTGGTCGAGGCCGGCAGCGGCTTTCACCAGGGGGGGTGGCACTGCTTCACGGTCCAGGACGGCCTGCCCTCCTCCCTCATCGTCCAGATCCTCCAGGACCAGCAGGGCCGGCTGTGGTTGCGCACCCACGACGAAGGGGGGTGTTGCTACGACGGCCAGCAGTTCAGGACCTTCACCGCCGAAGACGGCCTGGCGGACAATGAGGTGACCTTTATCCTGGAGGACCGGCAGGGCAGCCTGTGGTTCGCCACCCAGAAGGGGCTGTGCCGGTACGATGGGCAGGGGTTCGAAGTTTTCACGGTCGAAGATGGTCTGGCGGACAGTGCCGTGGTCTCCATGCTGGAGGACCGCCAGGGCCACCTGTGGTGCAGGACCCAGGATGGTCAGGTGTGCTGCTTCGATGGCAGGCAGTTCACCCGCTTCACTGCTGCCGGCTGCGAACTGGAGGGTTTAGCTGTTCACTCCATGCTGGCAGACACCAAGGGGAACCTGTGGTTCGCCACCCAGAGGGAGGGAGTGATCTGCTGTGAGGGCAGGGATTTCAAGCCCCCTGCCGAGGGCCTGCCCCATTCGGTGATCAGCTCCATGGTGGAGGACCGCTCAGGAAATCTATGGTTCAGCACCGGGGCCGGCCTCAGCCGCTATGACGGCCGGCAATTCAAAACCTTCACTGCTGCCGAGGGCCTGCCCGCCGATCATGCCACCCTGGTGCTGGTCGACCGGGGCGGCAAGGTGTGGTTAGCGACTGCCCAGGGCCTGGGCTTTTACGACGGCCAGCAGTTCACCGCTCTCGCCGCTGAGAGCCGGGGAGTGCGCGGGGGCATAAACGGGGTCCTGGAGGACCGGCAGGGGAATCTGTGGTTCGCCACCCAGGGCGGCGGAATCTGGCGCTATGACGGCCAGCAGTTCAGCATCTTCACCCCCAGGGATGGCCTGGGCCACAACCGGGCATGGGGCACCTGCGAGGACCGGCAGGGGAATCTGTGGTTCGGCACCTGGGGTGGCGGGCTCAATCGCTACGACGGGGGACACCTGACCTCCTTCACCAGGGAGGAGGGCCTGGCTGGGGAGGAGGTGGAGGACATCTGCCAGGACCGGCAGGGGAATCTGTGGTTCGCCACCCGAGATGGGGGAGCCAGTTGCTTCGACGGTCGGCGATTCAAGAACTACACCACCCGCGAGGGGCTGGCTGCTGATTTTTTGTGGACCGTCTGCGAAGACCGCCAGGGCCGGCTGTGGTTCGGGACCAACGAGGCCGGGGTGAGCTGTTTTGACGGGGAGCACTTCAGGACCTATACCACTGAGCATGGCCTGGCCCACGACAATGTGTGGTGCATCTGCCAGGACCGGGAAGGGAACTTGTGGTTCACCACCCGGGACGGGGGAGTGAGCTGTTTTGACGGGGAGCACTTCAGGAGCTTTAGGGCGCAGGACGGTCTGGCCCACGACCGGGTGTGGTGCGTCTGCCAGGACCGGCAGAGGAACCTGTGGTTCGGCACCTGGTCAGGGGTGAGTCGCTTTGACGGGGAGCACTTCAGGACCTATACCACTGAGCATGGCCTGGCCCACGACAATGTGTGGTGTACCCTCGAAGATCGGGAGGGAAATCTGTGGTTTGGCACCTGGGGCGGCGGGGTTTCCCGCTTTGACGGAGAGCAGTTCACCACCTTCACCAAGCAGGACGGCCTGGCCGACAACAATGTGCGCTCCATCTTCCAGAGCCGCGACGGCCACCTGTGGTTCGGCACCTATGGCGGCGGGGTTTCCCGCTTCGACGGCCAGGTGTTCCAGAGCCTGTCCAGAAAAGACGGCCTGGTCCACGACGCGGTCCAGAAGGTCCTCCAGGACCGGGACGGCCATATGTGGATCGCCACGGAGGGCGGGGTCACCCGCTATATCCCGGTGGCTTCGCCGCCGATGGTCAAGCTGCGGGGCGTGGTGGCGGACCGGCGCTACGGCCCAGAGGGGCCCACCGCCATCTCCGTCTCCCAGAAACTGGTCGGCTTCGAGTTCCAAGGTTCCAGCTTCACCACCGCACCCCGCCGGATGGCCTATGTGTACCGGCTAGTGGGGTACGAAGAGGACTGGCGTACCACCTACCAGCGGCGGGTGGAATACAACGATCTGCCGGTAGGCACCTATACCTTCCAGGTGCGGGCCGTGGACCGCGACCTCAACTATTCCGAAGCCCTCTCGGTGCAGTTGGTGGTGGAGCCCAACCCGCAGCAGGACCGCATCCAGGCCCTGGCCAGCGAATTGAGCCAGCCCCAGGGCCTGGAGCAGTTCATCGGCAATAGCAGGACCCTGCGCAATGCCATAGAGCAGTTGCGCGCCGTGGCCCAGACCGAGATGACCGTGCTGATCCTGGGCGAAACCGGCACGGGAAAGGGCCTGGGGGCCCGGGCCATTCACCAGTTGAGCCGGCGGCAGGGCGGCCCCTTCATCCAGGTCAACTGCGGGGCTATCCCCGAGGGCCTGGTCGAATCCGAGTTGTTCGGCCACGAAAAGGGCGCCTTTACCGGGGCGGTGGCCCGCCGCGTCGGCCGCTTTGAACTGGCCGACCGGGGCACCCTCTTGCTGGACGAGGTGGGGGACCTGCCCCTGGAGGCCCAGCAGGTGCTCCTGCAGGTGCTGCAGGAGGGCACCCTCCAGCGGGTGGGGGGGCACCAGGTCATCGAGGTGGACGTGCGGGTGATCGCCGCCACCAACCGGGATCTGCGCAGCGCCATGGCGCAGGGGAGGTTCAGGGAGGATCTCTTTTTCCGACTGAGCGCTTTTGTGTTGCCCCTGCCTCCCCTCCGCCAGCGCCAGGAGGATATCGGCCTGCTGGTACATCACTTCGCCGAGCGTTTTGCCCGCCACCTGAACCGCCCGGTGCCCCGCATCGAAGCCCAGGTGCTGCGATATCTAGAGAATTATGCCTGGCCGGGCAATGTGCGCGAACTGGAGCACCTGGTGCAGCGGGCTGTCTTGCTGTGTGAGGACAACCACATCCGACTGGCGGATGTGCCCTTGTGGGGAGCGGCTCTTTCCCCGGCCACCCCGGCCCGGCCCCTCACCAGAGAACCCCAGGATCTCTGTGCCCTGGACGACCATCTGGCCCGCAGCCAGAGTCGGACCCAGGAGGAGGAGCGCCGGCTTATCCAGCAGGCCCTGGAGGCCTGCAACTGGATCGTTTATGGTCCGCGCGGGGCCGCCCAGCTGCTGGGCATCCACCCCGAACGCCTGCGACGGCTGATGCGCAAACTCGGCCTGCAGCGCCCTCGCCTCTAGTCCCTGACGGTTTTCCGTCACTTCGAGACGGAAAATCACAATATCCTATTTTCACCGCACTTGCCTTAGATAGTCGTGCAAGCGCGACGATTTTCCTTTCCACAGGTCCTTCTCTAGTCCCCCTCAGTCCCCCTCGCCTAACGATCCGCTAACTATTTATTCCTTAAGCCTTTGGCCACCAGGCCGTGAGCGCCCTTGCCTTACTGGCACAACTTGTGCACTAAGGTCGCCTGTGGTTTCGCGGCGCTGAGCCAGGCAAAAAAAGGGTAGCGCGGGAGGAAAAAGGGAAGCAGGGAGTATGATCCGGCTTACAGAGTTGGAGCGCAGGAGTCAGGCCGTGGTGGTCAAGGTGGAAGGTTCCCTCACGGCCTCCACCCTCCAGGTGCTGGAACAGTCCCTGGCAGAGTACCAGCAACAGGGAGTGCGGGAGGTGCAACTGTGGGCCGACGGCCTGCTCTCCGTCGATCAACTGGCCCTGGAAAAAGCCCAGCAGCGCTTTCCCGCGGGCCTGGACATCTCCTTCCACACCTCCCGCCTGGTCATGCAAAAACTTCTGGAGAACTGCGGAGCGACGGTAGTCTTTCACTAACCCTTTTTTAATGAGCGAACCCTTCTCCATCCACCTCTTTGCACAGGAGAGCATCCTATGACGAGGAAGACAGCCCTGCTGCTGGCCGCTGCCCTGTTCCTGCCGGCGCAGACCATGGCCGGCAAGTTGCTCTTTGAAAAGGAATTGGATTCAGAGATCCGCTTCCATCTGGTCCATGATCTGGGCATCATCATCGCCGGCACCAGCCAGACCATCTACGGCTTCGACCCCGAAACGGGCGCGGAGTTGTGGAAGATCGAGAAGCTGATGAAGAACTACGATATCGACTCGGTCAAACCCCTGCCTGGCCTGCCCTTCCTGATCTACCAGGTCAAGGAAGGGTTGATCAAGCCGGCCAAGATCCGCTGTCTGGATGTGACTACTGGCCAGGTGGTGTGGGAGCTGAACCCAGATGTTCCGCTGGCCTCTGCCCAGCGCGTCCTCAAGAAGATGTCTGGCAGCGATCCGGTGTGGTTCGCCCCTGGAGATTTCATCGGCCTCAGCGCGGACCCGGCGCGCGGTCAGGTGATCGTCGGCACGGCGCTGGTAAGGGCCATTCCCCCCATGGTGGGACAGGGCAAGGGCAGGCCACAAAGCCTGGAAAAAGGCGCGATCATCGGGGTGGATATCGAGACCGGCCAGATCAATTTCCTGTACGCCCTGCCCGAGGAGATCAGTTATGCCGAGGCCCCGCCCTTGGTCGTGGACGACCTGGTGGTGCTCGATTGGGCGGGCCTCCACACCTTCAAGGCTGCGGACGGAACTCCGGTAGCCAGCCTCAAGCTGGACCGCGCCCTCAAAGCCGGCACGATGGGCAAGAAGAAGGCCCTGGGCAACACCAATGGCATGACCCAGGTCGAAAACGGCATCGCCTACATGGTGGCCGGGGACCGGGTGGTGGCCGTGGATATCCATACCGGCGCGGTCAAATGGCAGAGCCCGGAGTTCAAGACTGCCCTGCCCGAGCTGCAGATCGCCGGCGACAAACTGGTGGCCCGCATGGGCGGGAACTTCGCGTACTACGAGGCCGGCAAGCCCAACTTCAAGGAGTTGACCCCCTACGGCGTGGTTATCCTCGACAAGGCCACTGGCCAGGTGCTCACCGATACCAAGACGCTGGACGAGAAGGCCGGGAGAAAGGGCAAGAAGTTCGAGATCTCCCTGACCACGCCCCTGCGTGTCCGCGACAACGCGCTCTACTTTGCCACGCGCGGCAGCCTGCGGGCCATCGACTTGGGGACCCTGGACTACAAGTATTTGGTGCCCCTGGATGTCAACGAATCGCAGAGCAAGATACGCGTGGGCGGCAACCCCTACACCCCCGGCATGAAGGACCTGGTCAACCTCGACGAGGACGTGCCCGTGCAGGTGGCTCTGGAGGGGGACAAGATCTTCGCCCTGACCACCCAGAGCACCATCGCCTTCAGTGCCGCGGATGGCAGCGTTCTCTGGTGGCACTCTATCCCCCCTCCCAAACTCGACCTGGGCATGCGCCTGGCCAAGGGGCTGTCACAGGCCCTGGTAGCGATGGCGGCTGCAAGCTATAATGCAGAGACCGGCTCCTACGGTCACCGGTCTGTAGCCGAGAACTGGAACAAGCAGATCGTCAAGGACAACAAACTGGCGGCCAATCTCCGATCCACCCGCCTCCAGAGTTTCGAGAAGTTTGGTCAGTACAACTATTGCCAGACCGGCGAGACCAACAAGCCCGAGGTGATGGGCGTGAGCCTGCGCACCGGGGAGGCAGACCGCCAGGTCAAGATGGACGGCCGCGGCCCCGAGTACAAGGTGGACGAGGCCACGGGCATTCTCATCAACGTCTCCCAGCAGCACGCGAAGAAACTCCAGGTCTTCGACACCAAGGGCCCTTGAGCTGAGGTCCAGGGGCTGAAAGGATCGCGGCGCAACTAAAAAAGGGGGTGGTCCCGGAACACCGGGGCTACCCCTTTTGTCTGGTTCCAGCCGGCCCTCAGCCCTCGGCCGCCACGTGCCAGGGCATCATCTTGGGCACGAACACCAGCCCCCAGACCAGGGCCCCGATCAGCCAGTACCCAGCGGCCATATGCAGCATCCCGAAATAGTAGTCGAGGAAGAACTCGGCGCTGACCCGGGTCACCAGGGCCAGCGCGAAACAAAGCGTCAGGACCGCCAGCGGCCAGGTGTTCTGGTCCCAGTACCGCTCGAAACCGCAGTGGGCGACGATCACCCGGGTGGCGATGACCAGGGTCATGGACCCGAAGCCCCCTACAAAGGTCAGGTGCAGGGTCTGCAGTTCGTGCTCGGGAAAGAGGCTGGCCAGCCACAATCCCCCTGGTACGCACCAGAAGGAGAGCCATAATAGATACAGATGCCACCGGCGCACCGGCAGCCGGTAGATGCCCACCGCTACCAACAGATGCGCGGTGACCACCGCCGCCCGCAGCAGCCTGCCCGCCTCTGCCGCTCCCCCCGCCTCCACTAGGAAGCTGGCAGCCAGCGCCAGCCCGGCCAGGGCAAACACCGCCAGCCGGCGGCCCGCTGCCGGGCCCTGGGTAACGGGGTCCTCGTGCCGCCCGTACAAAAGCCGCGGCCCCAGGTAGCTGCCCACTGCCATGATCAGCCCCAGGAGCAGCCCCTGCTCCAGCAGCCGCTGGCCCAATTGGGGAAAATCTGCCGCCGGCCACCACAAAAGCAGCACCCCGGCCAGGCCGCAGAGCAGGCCAAAGGCCACGAACACAAAGGCAGGAGGAGGATTGTCGCGTCGGCGGGGAAAGCGGCGACCGGCAAAGACGATCAGAAAGAGGAGCATGGCCAGCAGGCCACCCAGCGACCACACCTGGTCTCCCAGATAGAGCCCCACTGCCCCGCCGAGCAGGAGCAACACGCCCAGGGCCAGTTCCCAGGGCCGCGCCCCCGGCGTCTCCAGGAAGCGGGGCATGGCCGTCATCAGAAAGCCGGCGGCAAAGGCCAGCTCAAAGCCCTGGATCTGGAAAAGCCCGTGGTAGAACCCCGAGTACCTGTCTATCCAGCCGAGGTAATACCACAGCCAATGGGAAACCCCCACCAGACTGCACAGCCACCCCAGCGGAAAGAAAACCCGGAAAGGCTCAGCGCACAGCACTTCCAGATAGGACTGCCGCCCTGACACGTCAGAAACGCGCGTGATGCGACTCGGCCGGCGCCTGGTACACCACCTTCAGGTGGGGCGTGTCCAGTTTCTTGTTGCCCTGCACCTTCGATTCCAGACAGCTCTCCAGCGCCCCGCAGACAATCAGCGTGCGCTCCGCCGGGAAAGGCGCCTTGCCCGTGAGGATCATCTCCTCGATCTTGGCCACCAGACAGGCCGAATAGGTCACATTGGGCACCGGCGACAGGAAGAACTGGTTGGAGACCGGCGTCGATTCCCCCTTGAGCTTGGCGGCAAAGCAGTAGTCGGCCACCGCGCCGTTGAGCATCAGCAGGGTGGTGCGCAACCCGTCGTTGTGTTCGATGAAATAGGCAGCCGGCTCCTTCACCAGCTTGGGCAACTCCCCGTTGCCCAGCAGGTCCTGGGTGCGGCCGTCCTCGATGGTCAACCCCTGCGGACTGTCGCTGCGCGACAGGGCTGCCTCCAGCAGTTCCTCAGACCAGCGCTTCCCCTTGCCGGCCTCCCACACCTCGTCCCCCTGGATCAGCTGCACCGACTTTACCCCGGTCTCGCCGCCCTGCCGCCGCTCGATCATGCACTGCATGGCCTCCAGGGCGTGGTAATCCATGGCGTCCGAGCCGCCCACCCCCACCATCAGGGCCTCCTCGATCTGGCAGTCCAGGGGCAGCTCCAGATCCGGCAGCCTCCAGGTCACCGGCAGGGAGGAACCGGCCAGCATAGGAAACTTCAGGCGGTGGCCGTCATCCACCATCTCCTTGGCCTTGGCAAAGCTGTAGGAGAGGTGCTTGTCATTGTACACCGGCACCGCCCGGCCCTCCTGCTCGAAGACCTCGACGCACTCCTTGAAGAACTCGTAGCGCGGGTACAGCACCTGCCCCTTCTCGTTGCGCGGGTACTGGCCGTGCTCCCCGACGATCAGCACCGCGTCCACCGCGAGTTGGTCCCCCCCGCAGCGCAGGGCCTGGGCGATGGTGGGGTAGACCTCGAAGCCGAACTCCCGCGCCCGGTCCACGCTCTGGTCCCCGGCTGGCTTCTGATCCACGTACAGAGAGACGATGCGCGTATTGGGCCGGTGCCAACGCCCTCCGTAGGGGTAGCCCACCACGAAACGGTCGGCAAAATGCTGGGCGTGAGATAAGTAGGTGTAGACCGTGGCGATGACCGCGATGCGCTTGGGTGCTGTATCAGCCATGTTTTCCCCTAGTCAGATTAGCGGTTGCATGCTCAATAGATGGCTGATCTCTAGGCCATCGTCCAATTCGCCCCAGTAGATAGCAAGACCACCAGGCTCAAGAGACCACCTGGCTCTCTGTTCTGGAGTGGCGGAGTTCAACCATTTCAGCCACGGTACATTCTCTAAGGGCACGCTGATCTGGCGACTGTCACTCAGGGTTACATACAAAATATTGCCCTCAAATCGCACCTCAGTCGCACTGACATGCTCGGCAATATTACTTGCTGAAGTACTCATTCCAAACCTCCAATAGTCTGACCTGATGCTGACGGGTCAACCTGAGGACGTGGTTGAGTTCGGCGCGGTTATAGCCGCGATTGTATTCCACCACTACCGGCTGCAGCCAGATCTTGGCCTCGCATTCTCCGCGCAAAATATGGAAGTGCGGTGGCTCGTTCACATCGGAAGAATAGAACCGGAACTTGTATCCTTCGATGACAACTGTCGGCATAACTCCGACTATGTTCTCCAGAAAGTCGATTCCTTCGGTGCCTGGTACATCACCTCCAGATGGGGGGTTTCGATGCGTCTCTGCTCCTGATGCAGACTGTCCACCCCCGCCTCCACCAGGCCGCTGGTCAGCAGGGTGCGCTCCACCGGGTACGGGGACTTGCCGGTGAGGATCAGGGCCTCGATGTGATTGACCTGGGGGGTGAAGAAATTGGCCAAGCTGGTGCGGGCCGGCGGCATGGGCAGGTACATCTGGGTGGAGAAGGGCTCGGCTCGGCCCTTGAGCCGGCCGGCGAAGTTGAAGTCCTGGATCAGGCCATTGAGCAGGATCATGGTGGACTTGAGCCCGTCGCGGTGCTCGTACTGATAGGCGATGGGGTCCTTGACCAACTGTTTCAGCTCGTCGATGGTGGGGAATACGTCGTTGAAGCCGGCCCGCCCCGGGGCAATGGTGTGGCTGCGGGAGAGCCCCGCCTCGAAGAGTTCGCGCGACCAGAGCCGCTCGTGGTGCGCCTTCCAGAAACTGTCCCCCCGGTACGCCTGCACCCATTTGACGCCGCTCTCGCCCCCTGCCCGCCGCTCCACCATACACTGCAGGGTCTCCAGGGCGTGGAAGTCGTAGGAATCCACCCCTCCGTACCCCACACACATCCCCTCCTCCACCTCGGCGCCCCAGGGCAGGTCGAGGGCCGGGGTGCGCCAGGTCACCGGCAGGGAGGAACCGGCCATGAAGCCGAAATCCAGCTCCCGCGACAGGTCGTACATCTCCTTGGCCCATTCCCACTTCCAGGAGAGGTGTTTGTCGTTGAAGACCGGGGCCGAACGGCCGCTGAGCCGGTACACCGCGGCAATCTGCTTGAAGAACTCGTAGCGCGGGTACTGGCGCTGCCCCTTGGCATTGGTCTGGTAGTTGCCGTGTTCGCCGATCAGCACCACCCCGTCCACCGCCAGGGAAGAAGTGCCCAGGGTGAGGGCGTCGGCGATGGTGGGATAGATCTTCAGCTGCGGGAAACGCCGCGCCCGGTCAGCGCTCAGGTCGTTCTCGGGATTGACCTGGTCCACGTAGAGCGAGACCAGATCCATGGGCGGCCGGTGGTGCCGGCTATTCCAGCCGTAGCCCTCCAGGAACCGGTCGACGATGTGCTGGGCGTGGGAGTACTTGTGATAGACGGTGGCGATGGCCGCCACCTTGGGTCGCTTGGCCATAGCTGTTCCCTTGTTGTTAAAGCCCCAATTCGTCCGCCGACTCCCGCATCCCCGCGATCACCTCGGCGATGACCTGGTCCAGTTCCATGCCCATCATCGCCGCCCCCCTGGCGACCACCTCGCGGTTCACCCCGGCGGCAAAGCCCTTATCCTTCCACTTCTTCTTCACCGAGCTGACCTCCAGGTCCCGCACGCTGCGCGAGGGCCGCACCAGGGCGCAGGCAGTCACCAGGCCGGTCAGTTCGTCGATGGTGTAGAGGGTCTTTTCGAGCCGGCTCTGCGGCTCCACCTCGGTGCAGATCCCCCAGCCGTGGGAGAGCACGGCCCGCACGTACTCGGCGGGCCAGCCATTGACTTCGAGCAGTTCTTGTGTCTTTTTACAGTGTACCTCCGGATAGCGCTCGTAGTCCAGGTCGTGGACCAGGCCGATCACGCCCCACTTCTCCTCGTCCTCCCCCCACTTGCGGGCCAGATAGCGCATCACCGCCTCGACCGCCTTGGCGTGGTTGATCAGCGAAGGATTGCTGTTGTGCTGGAGCAGCAGTTCCAGGGCTTCGGCGCGGATGGGCACTCGCTCTTGCATGGGCTCCGGGGGGAAAAGGTTCTCCAATAATAAGCGCAGGCGGGTTATAGTTCAAACATGGATTACCTAGAACCGTTACAGGACTTTCTCTCAGGTCTGGGTCCGGTCGGGGTCATCGTGCTCTCCATCCTCGACTCGGCCGGCATGCCCACTTTTGGGGGTCCGGACGTGCTGCTGCTGCTGATGATCCCCAATTTCTCCCAGGCCACCGGCCTGTGGCTGCTGGCCGGCACGGTGGCCGGTTCGACCCTGGGCTGTATGATCCTCTACTATGTGGGCCGGCGCGGCGGCGAGCCGCTGCTGACGCGTTTCGGCGGGGCGGAAAAACGGGAATGGGTGCGGCAGAAGCTGGAGCGCTACGAGTTCGCCGCTATCTTTGCCGCGGCCCTGGGTCCCCCTCCCTTTCCCACCAAGATCTTTGTGCTCTCGGCCGGGGTACTGGGCATGAAATGGCAGCGCCTGCTCCTGGCCGTGGTCCTGGGCCGCACCCTGCGCTACGGGGTGGCCTGGTACCTGGGCCTGCACTACGGAGTCCGGGCCGCAGATCTGTTGGGCGAGCACTACCTCACCATCTTCGCCGGGGTGGTCGTCCTGCTGGTCCTCATGCTGCTGGCCCCCCTGCTGAAAAAGCTCTGGTCCCGGCCTAGCGTTTGAGGATCCCCCCGTTCACGTCGAGGGTGGCGCCGGTGATGTAGGCAGCCATCACAGCCCCGCCGCTGCAAATTCTGCGAACACCTCGGGAGGCAGAGGCTCCAGCACCGCGGCCACGTTCTTTTCGAGCTGCTCGATGTTCAGGCTGCCGATGGGATTGCCGTGGATGCGCTCCTCGCGCAGGCAGAAGTGCAGGGCCAGGCGCAAGAGCGGCACCCCGCGCGCCTCGCACCAGTTCCGCATGGCCTCGGCCCGCTCGTGGTCCTTCCCCCACTTCTCGCGCGGTACGAACTTCTCCACCGGCGTGCCGGTGAGGTACCCGCGCATGATGGACCAGCCGTTGAGCACCCCCAGGCCTGCGGTGGCCGCTGCCGGCAGGATGTCCTGGGCGGCGCTCTGTCTCAACAAGTTATAGTCGCTGAAACACAGGAGCGCGTCGATGCGGCCCGAAGCGATGGCCTGCAGGTGGAAGGGGTGGGGGTTCATGCCGTAGCCGATCCAGTCCACCCAGCCCCGCTGGCGGGTCTGCTCCAGGCCTTCAAGGGTGCCCCCCACTTCCAAGGTAGGCTCGATGGCCGGTGGGTCGTGGACGAAGAGCACGTCGAAGCGCCCGATGCCCAGGATGCCCAACTGGTCCTCCACGTCGGCCAGCACCCTGACCGCCGAATAATCGGGGGTGCCCTGCCCGTATCCGCCCCACTGGGCCCCGCTGTGGCAGCAGACCCGGCCGCTGATGATCAGCTCCTCGCGTTTTACCACCCCCCCCTTGATGGCCACCCCCAGCTTGCGCAGCGAATCCCCGTAGCAGCGGGCGCAGTCGAAGTGGTTGACTCCCAGGTCCACGGCCCTGCGGATCAGGCGGCAGGCCTCCTCGTCGCTGACTGGGCCGAAGTTGTTGCCAAAGCCCTGGGTGCCGAAGGGGATCACCGGAATGGAGAGCCCGGTCTTGCCCCAGCGCCGCCGCGGACAGCAGTTCTTCTCCAGTTCCATCGCCTCAGTCTCCTTTCGGATTTCCTGCAATATACGGCCCTCGGTCCCCCCTATCAATGCGTGCGGCAGTCTCCCTCGGCGCGTGTTATCTTAAGGCCCTATGAAAAGAGCTGGGCAAGTTTTCACCGCCAGGGCCTTTGCCGTGGGCGCGCTGGGACCGGCGGGCATGGTGTGCCTGGCCTTCACCTATATCTGGCAGGGGGACATCCGCACCTTTGTGCTGGCTTCCTGCGCCCACGGGCTCAAACTGGGCGAGTACCTGGGTGCGCGGTTGCGCCCCCTGCTCTGGGCCATGGGACTGGCGCTCCTGCTCGGCCTGGGCGCCTCGACCATCACCCTGCTGCACCTGGCCTACCAGTACGGGGGCATCAACCTCAATCAGTGGTTCTTCGGCCCGGGCTGCCAGCTGCCCTTCGAGTACACGGCCGACAAGCTGATCACCCCCATCGGGCCCGACTGGAGCGGCTGGGCGCACACCGCCACCGGGGCCCTGGTCATGGGGCTGCTGATGCTGGCCTGCCATCAGCTGCCCTGGTGGCCCCTGCACCCGCTGGGCTATCTCATCGCCATCACCTGGCTGACCAACCAGATATGGCTGAGCATCGCCATCGCCTGGTTGCTCAAACTGGCGGTGATCAGGTACGGGGGGTCGCAGCTCTACCACCGCACCCGCCCCTTCTTCCTGGGGCTGATCGCCGGGCAGTTCGCCGTCGCCGGGCTGTGGCTGATGATCGACTATTTTACGGGGATGACCGACAACGTGGTGTTCTGGATCTGAGGAGGAGGGGCGCAGAAGGAACTTCATACAGACGGATGGACGGCAGCAAGGCATCGAGTTCAGCGGCAGCTACCAGACCCCATGCCAGGCATCGACCGAGAACGCAGGCATACGGGATAATGCGCGATAAGTGAAGTAATCGAACTCGATGACCTCGTGTCCATTGGTGGCATAGGCGAACTTCAAACCGAGCATCTCAGCGTAATTCTTGGCCTGCTGCAGCCCGTCTGCGGCCGCTTTGTACACTGCCTTGGCCTCCACCACTGCCAGCGGAAAATCTCGGGTGTAGCAGAGCAGATAATCCACCCGTCGGGGCGGCTTGCGCACAAAACCCTTGCCCTGGGGCACAATGCGCCCATCGGTGATGGTCCGCTGCTCGGCGATGGTATGGGGTTCCTCGTCCCAGCCGACTGCCTGCAGCTTTGGGACAACGAGTTTCCGGCAGGTATCGGCTTCGGTCAACATGACGGCCCAGGACGTTTCACCCCGCCGGGGTGACGCCCTTCTTGAGGATGAGGTTGCCGTATTTGGCCGTCTCGCCGGTCATCACCACCGCAAAGGCGCGGCGGGTCTGCTCGTAGAAGGCGAAACGCTCCACCCGGGCGATGGGCGGGGTTTGGGGCCAGTGGCGGTCCACTGCCTGGCGGTAGCCCGCCTCCACCGCCGGATCGAGGGCATCGCCCGGGGCGGCGGCCATCATGAAGAGCGGGGAGGGCACGTAGGTGTCCAGGGCGAAAAGGGGGAGGATAGCGTCGAGCAGCGGGGCGATGCGCAGGCCGTCGGCCCGCACGATGCGGCTGTTGCAGGATTCGCCGGGAAAGTGGGCGTCACCCAGCACCAGTTCGTCGCCGTGGCCCATGCGGTACAGGGTGGAGAGCAAGTCTGGGCTGAGCAGGGGGGAGATGCCGATCAGCATGAGCGCATCCTTTCCAGGTACTGGCGCGCCTGCCTGGCCGCCTCCAGCGGCTTTTCCGAGGGCGCCAGTTCGACCACCAGCACCCCGAGGTACTCCACCTGCTGCAGATGGCGCAAGAGGCCGTCGCAGTCCAAATCCCCCTGGCCAAAGGGGAGAGGCTCTGCCCCGCGCCCGTCGCGCAGGTGGACCAGACCCAGGCGCCGGCCAAAGACCTGGGTCACCCGCAGGGGGTCCTCGCCGGTCCCCAGCAGGGTGCCGGTGTCCAGCAGCACTCGGGCGCGCGGGTCCAGGCAGGGGACCAGGGCCTGGTAGTCGGCCAGGCCCTGCACCGGGGTGCCCGGGGCGCTGCCCAGGTTCAGGGAGATATCGGGGATGCGGCGGAGCAGTTGCTGGACCCCGGCGCGCAAATCGGCGCGGGCCTCCTCGGTGCGCGCCCCTCCGCACAGGTTCGCAGTGCGCAGGCCCAGGGCGCGGGCCAGGTGGATATCCCATTCGAGCTGGCGCAGGTTGTAGCCCAGGTTGCGCTCGTCCGAGTCGGCCTTGCGCCCGGTCAGCGGGCGGATCTTCAACCCGCTGAGGCGCAGGCCCGCTGCCTGCACATGCTCGCGCACCCTGCGCACGGAAAAGTCCGGGTGTGCCGGACTGCTCTCGCTCCCGGTGCGATCCAACTCCACCGCGGAGTAGCCGGCCTCTTTTGCCAGGTGCAGAAACTCCGGCAGGCGCAGGGCCGGACAGAGCGAGGCGCTCAGGCTCAGTTGCATGCGCGCATCCCTTCCCAGTACTCCCACATATCGTCGGGGGTCTCGAAGCGGATATCTTCCAGATCTTTGCGCGCCAGCCGGGCGATGAGGGCCATGCGGATACGGGAGGAGCAGTTCTTGCTGCCCGAATGCACCATCTGCCCGTGCCACAGACACACCGTGCCCGGAGGCCCGGTGATCTCCAGGGGTAGGCCCAGGTCCACGTCCTTGAAGACCCCGCCCTGGACGCTGAGCAGGGAGTGGGTCCGGAAGTACTCGGCGGCAAAGCGATGCGAACCGGGCCAGATCGTGAAGCCGGCCCCGCGCGCCTCCACCTCCTCCACGTAGATGGTGGCGCCCACCTGGAAGATACCCACTGTGCCCTCGGCCACCCCGTTGGTGGGGGTGTAGTACCCGTCGAGGTGGCCGATGCGCGGCAGGGACCATTCGCTTTCGCCGCTGGGGAATACCAGGTGGGGCCCTGGGCTGGCGCCTCTGGAGAGGGTGTCCTCGCCCACCAACTCCTCGGCCATGGCAAAGATCGGCGAGTCGTGCAGGGTGGCGCGGATGGCCGGATGGTTGGCCCCCACCGGCACCCGGGGCCCGGCCTTGAGCCAGGTCTCGGGGGCCTGGCGGTCGGCCTTGATCCCTTCCCATAGAGCGTCCTGGGCCGCGCGGATCTGCTCGGGACTCAGGACCTGCTTGACCAGGTAGCCCTGCTCTCTGAAGAAGGCTTTGTCTGCGGGGGTCAGGTGGGGCATGGGCGCTGCTCCTGTGTGTGTTGCGGACAAAACTAAGGTCGGCAGGAAACGCTGTCTACCCCTGCTGGCTTCGCCCCATTCACAGCAGAGCCGGCCCGAACGCGCAGGCCGGCTCTGCCCTGATCCTTCAGACCACCCCGAGGATTTTTACTGCCTCAGGGTTTGCCCTGTGCCTCAGAGATGACGATCTCGGGCTTGGTGCTCTCCACGATGGCGATCAGTTCCCCCTGTTCCCGCTCAGGAACCTTGTAGTCGTTCAGGACGCGCCGGAAATCCGCCAGCATGGCCTGCCACTCCCGCTCGGTGATGCGCAGGTGCACATGGGCTTCCTTCATGGTGCGCCCGGTGTATTGCTCCGACCCGCCGGTGACTGCGCAGACCAGGGAAGTAACATGAAACTTAAGGCCTGCCTTGGGCACCCGCGCCCTCGCTTCGGCGATGGCAGGATTGGCATTGAGGACATCGTTCCGCAGGAGAAGCTCGATGAAGTCGTCGACCACACTGGCAATGGCATACGCGCCTCCCAGGCGTTCGTACAGGGTCTTGTCCGGCTTCTCCTGGGCAATAGCCTGGCCCCACGGGGCGGCCAGGGCGAGGACAGCGAGAAGGGCCAGCGATGAGCAGCGGTTCTGCATAGTGTTCTCCTTTCTGCAAGGTTGAGAGGTCTGGGGAACAAAAACCGAGTGGGCCACATCCTATCGTGGTTTGCACGCCCTGAAGGTGATGCCCAGGGTGCCGAATTTGGCCGCGCTGGAGGACTGCGGGGCTCCGCTGAAGACATCTCCTCTCCAGGTGATCTCTAACTTCTCAAACCCGGCGGCGGCGACGACCTGCTCTAGCTCTGCATCCAGCAGAGCGCCGGCGATTCACCCAGTCCACAGGTCGATATCATCTTTGGCATCCTGAGGCACCTCTCTCTGCACCAGGATGTCGCCGAGTTGGAACCGGCCCCCTGGTCTGAGCACCCGATGCAGCTCCCTGAAGACCGCCAGCTTGTCCGGGCACAGGTTGACCACCCCATTCGAGATGACCAGGTCAGCCCAGGCGTCCGGGACCGGCAGGGACTCAGCATAGCCCTCGCGGAACTCCACCTGGGCCAATCCGGCAGCCAGAGCGGCAGCCCGGGCTTTCTCGCGCATCGCCGCGGTCATGTCCACCCCGATGACCTGGCCTTCAGGTCCCACCAGGCGGGCGGCGATCAGACTGTCGAATCCAGCGCCGGAGCCCACGTCCACCACCCGCTCTCCCGGCTGGACTTGGCCGGCGGAAAAGGGATTGCCCGTGCCGGCAAAGGACTCCAGTGCACTGGCGGGCAGCGCCTCGACCCAGGCATCGGGATAGCCCAGCATCCTGGCCAGGGGCTGGCCGGTGTGGAAGTGAAAGCCCTTCTCCGGGTGGGTGGCGACCTCGGCGTACTCCTTCTGGATCTCGCGCCGCAGGGTGGGGAGATCCACCTTGGGGATTGAGATAGGACAGCTAGTCATACCACCTCCTTCTTGGTAAAGGTCAGACAGACTTGCTGACCAGCTCTGGAACAGGGATGAAAGCAGGGGAGCGGGAGGCGGTCTCGCGCATGGCCCCGGCCACCAGCAGCCCCGAGAGCAAAGTCAGGCCACCCGTGGCCGCGATGGCCGCAGGCACGCCGAAGGCGTCTGCAACCAGACCGGCCAGGAGCGCGCCAAAGGCATAACCGCTGTCGCGCCACAGGCGGTAGACCCCCACTGCCGAGGCGCGCCACTGGGGAGGGGCCACGTCCGCCACCGCGGCCAGCAGGGTCGGGTAGACCAGGGCCGTGCCCAGGCCCATGAGCACCGCGCCGGCCACCCAACCCCCAAAACCCCAGTCGATGACGAACAACCCGAGCCCGGCCGCCTGGACCCACATCCCCGCGGCGATCATCCACTTGCGGCCCCAGCGATCGCTGAGGGCGCCGGTGAAAAGCTGGCCCAGGCCCCACACCCCAGGATAGAGCGCGGCGATGAGGCCCACCTGCGCCAGGGGCAGGCCGCGGCCTGCCAAAAACACGGGCAAGAGCCCCCATGCCAGGCCGTCGTTGAGGTTGTTGACCAGGCCGCACTGGCAGGCGCTGAACAGGGTGTGGTCCTGATAGGTAGTGCGCCGGAAAACCTGGGAGAAGGAGAGGCGCTCGGCAGCAGGGAACCCCACCTGTGCCTCACGCCGGGCGTAGCCGCGGGTCTCCCGCACCAGCAGCGCAGAGCACGACAGGCCCAGCAGGGCCAGGATCAGGCCCGGGTAGAAGGGCGCCGGCCGCAGGCCGTAGATTGCAGCCAGGTATCCCGTGCCAAAAGCCGCCAGGGACACCGCCAGGTACCCGGAGAACTCATTCAATCCCATGGCCAGGCCGCGCTGCCTGGGCCCCACCAGGTCGATCTTCATGACCACGGTGGTGGACCAGCACAGGCCCTGGTTGACGCCCAGGAGCACATTGGCAAAGACTACCCATTCCCAGTTGGGGGCGAAGATGATCAACAGCGGCACCGGCAAGCCGAAGAGCCAGCCGGCCAGGAGCACGGGCTTGCGCCCCCAGCGATCGGACAGGTGGCCGGCGAAGAGGTTGGCCAGGGCCTTGACCAAGCCAAAGCTGAGCAGAAAGCTCAGGAGCACGGTCCTGGCCACCAGGCCGAATTCTCCCTCGGCCAGGAGGGGGACCACGGTGCGCTCCAGCCCCACCATGCTGCCCACAAAGGCATTCACCAGCACCAGGAGACTGAACTGCCTGAGGTTGGCGCGCAGGCCTAGATGGATGGGAGGTGAGGGAAGGGGATTCATCGCTCAGGCAACAGCGCAACGGTTGGCCCCGGCCTCCAGATCAGCGGAGTCGCCTTCAGGCAATTCCCCTGCCTCGTTGAGTCCGATGATGCGCTGGTAATTGGGCGGGGTGGGCGGGAGGCGCGCCAGGAGGGTTTCGACGAAGGCATCCTCGCCGAAGCGCAACAGGTCGAGATGGTCGCGCACTTCCTCTAGAAGCGCATACAGCGGTTGGTGGTCGAAGGCCACTGGCTCGCTGGTGTGGCCGGGCAGGACCAGGGTCTGGACAGGCAGCCCCAGCAAGCGCTGGAGCGAAGCGTAGAGCAGCCGCGCCCTGGCCCGGGCTTCCTGCAGATCCGCGTGGAGATCAGGTCGCCCCACCGCTCCCAGGAAGAGGGTGTCGCCGGTGAAGAGCGCCCTGCCCTCTAGCAGGTAGCAGGTGCTCTCCAGGGTGTGGCCCGGGGTGCGCAATGCCCTCAACTCTGCCCCGCCGATGGCCAGCGCGCTGCCATCCTCTAGCGCCGCGAAGGGGAAGCACACGCGCTGCTGGCCGGGGAGGCAGAGCCCCGCCCCGCTCAGCTCGCTCAGTCTGCGGGCGCGCGAGAGGTGGTCGGCGTGGACATGGGTCTCCAGGACATAGGCGATCTTCCAACCCCAGGATCGGGCCAGGTCGAGGTAGACCCCGGGTGGCAGAGAAGGGTCGATCACCGCTGCCGTTTCCCCCGAACCGATCAGGTAGGAGAGGCAGCCCTTGCCCGTGCGGCGCACCTGCACAAGGCGCGCCTGGCTCCCCGGCATCGGCACCTCGGCGCTGTTCCAGGCCAGGCTCCACGCCTTCATGCCGCCCTCCAGGGAGAGGGCTTGCAGGCCGCGCCCCTGGAGCTGTTGAGCGGCGATCAGGCTGGTTCTGCCGGCGCCGCACACCGTCACCACCGGCATACCGGTGGGCAGGTCCATCCCGGCCAGGGCACCCAGATCTCCGGCTTTCAGCGCCTCGTAGACATCGGCGTGGATGCTCCCGGGGATTCGCCATTCCGCCCGTTCAGCGGCGGGGCGCACATCCACCACGGTCACGGGCTCTCCGCGCTCCAGCCACCCTCTCAAGGTTTCTACAGAGACTGTATGCATGGCGACCATTGGGTTCAGGCGGCTTCCTCCGCGCCCTTCTCCACCGGCAGTCCCAGAGCGCGCCAGTCGGGGAGACCCTGCTCGAAGCGGCGCACCCGATAGCCTTTTGCCCTCAGCAGGGCCACGGCCTCATCCGCAAAAACGCAGTACGGGCCCCGGCAGTAGGCGACGATCTCCCGGCTCTTGGGGATCTCCCGCAGGCGCGCCTGCAGCTCGGAGATGGGAATGGAACGGGCGCCGGGGATATGGCCGGCGCGGTACTCCACCTCGGGCCGCACGTCCAGGACCACGGCACTGCCTTCCTGGAGGCGCTGGCGCAACTCCTGGACATTGATCGCCTCCAGGGTCTGGCGATCTTGCAAGAAGGTCTGGATCACGCGGTCGATCTCTGCCAGGCGCTCCTCTCCCAGGTCGCGCAGGGCCTGCCACAGGCGGAATACCCGCTCGTCGGCCAGGCGGTAATGGGCGTAGAGCCCCTCGCGCCGCACCTCGACCAGCTGGGCGGCGCGCAGCACCTGCAAATGCTGCGAGGCGCTGGCCACCGACATGGCCATCTCCCGGGCCAATTCCTCGACGCTGCGCTCTCCCTGGGCGAGCAGGTCTAGTAGCTCGAGACGGCGGCCGTGGGCCAGGGCCTTGCCGAGGCGGGCGAACTGCTCGTAGAGCTGGTTCTTGAAGGTCCTCTTGGTCTTGGCATCCATATTATACTATTCAATAGATTTATTGAATAATAAGATTAAAAAATAGACAACTGTCAAGGATTTTTTCAGAAGGAGGAACCATACCCCCACTGAGAACCCGCTGGCGGGTCAGCTCTTGGGCAGGTTGGCCATCCAGCGGGCCTGCCACTGCTCCCAGCTCTCCA
Source organism: Candidatus Latescibacterota bacterium (assembly GCA_016187725.1). Taxonomy (GTDB): domain Bacteria; phylum Latescibacterota; class UBA2968; order UBA8231; family UBA8231; genus SICG01. Next base: position 19,601 of record JACPJE010000043.1, on the reverse strand, counting down.
CCCGCGCCGGGTCTGGACTGGCGGCCACAAAGCAGGGGTAGTGGACGTCGAATTCGTCCCCCATCTTGTGCCAGTCAAAGGCCTGGCCCGCTGGCGAGTAGCGCAGGTCGATGCTCCAGCGCACGCGGTCAGTGGTATTGTCGCCCGAGGCATGGAGGGTGTGGTTGTGGAAGAAGAGCACGTCCCTCACCTGCATGGGCTCGTCCACCGGGGTGCCGTAGGTGCTGATAGGCGCCACCGGCTCCTGGTGGTTGTTCTGGTTGGCCCGCGCCGGGATGCGGCCGAAACGGTGGCTGCCGGGCACCAGCTTGAGGCAGCCGTTGCCCTGGTCCACCTCCACCAGGGGAATCCACACCGAGAGCACCTGCAGGTGGGGCGCCACCACCCCACCGTAGTAGAAGCTGTCCTGGTGCCAGGCCAGGGTGGTGGCCAGGTCGCCGGGGGCCTTGGGGCGCACCCAGAAGTCGCCATTGCCCGTGATTGCCGGCCCGATGAGGTCAGTGGCGATACCGGTCAGGCGCGGGTCGGTGTACAGGTCGTAGACCGCCCGGTCGAGGATGTCGTGTCGGCCCCAGACGGTCAGGTGCGGGGCGGGGTGCGAGCTGCGCGAATATTCGGCGAACACCCGGGCCCAGCGCCGCTCGAAGGGCTCTCCCTCGTAGCGCTGGCTGATCAAGCCCTGTTCGCAGAACTGCTGGACCCGCCGGTCCACCGAGCGGGCGATGACCTGGCGCACCGGGACCAGGGCCTTTTCGTCGAGCAGTTGGCGCTTGATCAGGTATCCGTCCCGCTCGAAAACGGCTCGCTCTGCAGCGCTGAGCATCGGGTTTCTCCTCAGTAAAGAGCGCGGTACAGGCGCTGGGGATAGTCGCCCACCGCCGGGTGCTGCCGGCCCAGCAGGTGGAAGAGGGCAGCCATGCCCTCGCGGGCGGCGCCGTTGCGGAAATCGCGCTGGCGCTCCACGATGGCCAGCCATTCCTCAAGTGCGGTGGCGTAGTCCCCCTCAGCGGCGGCGCAGCAGGCAAAGCAGTAGCAGGCTTCCAGATCCTCGGGGCTGGCCCCCCGCCGCTGGGCACAGGCGGCCCGGCCCCCGGCCTCGCGGCAGACCTGGTGGATGTCGATGAGCTTGAGCAGGGCGCGGGCCTGCTCCTGCTCGGCGGTGTCCTCCTCGATGCGCTCGGCCAGCTGGCGCACGGCCTCGAAGTCGCCCTGGTGCAGGCGGACCCGGGCCAGCCCGAGCAGGGCCTGATTGTTGTCGGGTTCGGTGGCCAGCTCTTCGTCGAAAAGCTGGGCCGCTCCCTCCAGATCCCCCTCCTCGAGCAGCAGCTTGGCGCCCTGGAGCAGGTCTTCGCCCTCCTCCTCCCCCTCGGCCCTGGGCATTTCCGGCACCAGAGGCTTGAGCAGGGCCTCGATCTGGGCCTTGGGCAGGGCGCCGGTGAACTCCTGCACCAGCTGGCCCTCCTTGACGATCTTGACCGCCGGGATGCCCTGGACGCGGAAGAGTTGGGCCAGCTCCGGGTTTTCGTCCACATTGACCTTGGCCAGGGCCACGCCCGGGCCCAGGGCCTTGACCACTTCTTCGAGCGCCGGCCCCAGGGTGCGGCAGGGACCGCACCAGGGCGCCCAGAAGTCCACCACGATGACCCGTTCCTGCGAGGCTTCGACCACCTCCTTCTCGAAGTTGGAGGCATCGACGTCGAAGATCTGCGGCTTGAGATTGGCACTCATGGATTCATTCTCCTTTGGAGCCTATCCGAAAACCCCATTTGGGCTGCGCCCGGCTGCAAGCGGCGCAGCCGGTGTTGCACTCAGTCGGCGTATTTATGGGCCAATACGCCTTCTTCGGGCGCCTTGTCTGCGCCGTTTTCGCTCGGGCTCGCCATCAAAGCAGGTTTCCGGATAGGCTCTTACTGCGACTGTCCCCGGCCCAGCACCCGCCATTTGTCCGCGATCTCGCCCTGGCGCATGGGATGGATGTATTCGTAGAGGTTGGTGGTCATCTCTCCGTGCAGGGGGATGAAGGAGAGGATTTCGCCGACCTCAAATTTATGCACAGATTGGGTGATGTCCACGTGCCCGTGCTCTATCGACACGCCCTTGATCCAGATCTCCGGGTGCTCCAGGCAATACCCGTAGGGGGTGGGCGGATAACTGGTGAAGGCCTTAATGCCCCCATCGACGATAATCTGCCCGGGGACCGCGGTGCTGACCACCGTCACCACCACCCGCACCGGGCAGCGCTCCGGGTGCAGGTGCTCCCTCTTGCCCACCCGGGTCATACCCTCGTACGCATAGGAGCCGATGCGGGTCTCGGTGCAGCCGATGGACTTGCAGAAGGCCTGGCTGCCGGTGCCCCCGTTGCTGATGATGTGCAGGGGCAGACCGGCCTTCTTGGCCAACTCGCGCACCTCGTCCAGAAAAGGGAGCACCCGCTCGCCCCCGGCATAGGTCATCACCCCCATGAAGTCCAGGCCGGGCAGGCGGTCGATGTGCTGGGCCAGTTCCACCGTCTCCCGGGGGGACTGGGTCCCACAGCGGTGGCCCCCGCAGTCCATCTCCACGATCACCCGGATATGACAGTCGTCTTTCACGGCCTGGGCCGAGAGCCCCTCCACCGTGGCCGCCGAATCCGCCGCCACGGTCAGCACCGTGCTGCTGCCTCTGATCAGGCGGGTCAGGCGCTCCAGCTTGGGTTTGCCGACGATATTATAAGGGATGAGGATATCGGGGATGCCGGCCGCGGCCATCACCTCGGCGTCCCCCAGCTTCTGGCAGGCGATGCCGATGGCGCCTGCGGCGATCTGCATGCGGGCGATCTGCGGGGTGCGGTGGGTCTTGGTGTGGGTGCGCAGCGGAATGCCGATGCGGTCGCAGTCGGCCTGCAAATCGCGGATGTTCTTCTCCAGGACGTCCAGATCCACCACCAGGGCCGGCGTGTCCAATTCGGTGAAGTGCATGTTCAGCTCCTTCCGGTGAAGAGGTCCAGGTACTGGCGGGCGGTCTGCTCCCAGGAGTATTCGGCCCGCACGTACGCGCGGGCCTCCTCGGCCTTGGCCTGCTTTTGCTCGGCGCTGAGGGCGTAGTAGGCGTGGATCTGGTCGGCAAATGCCTGGTACTGGCCGGCGGGGATCAGGTACCCCCCCTGGCGGGTGCTCTCCACTAGGGCGTCCACGGCAAAGGCCACCACCGGCAGGCCGGCGTACATGGATTCGAGGTGGGTCATGCCGAACCCCTCTACGTCGCCGGGGGTGGGCACATTGGGCATGAGGAAGAGGTCGGCGCTCTGGCGCAGCATGGCCACTATCTCATCGGCGATCGGCCCCAGGATCAGCACCCGCCCCTCCAGGCCCCGGGCCCGGCGGACCTGCCGGAGCCGCTCCAGCTCGGGTCCGCGCCCGCCGATGACCAGCCTGATATCGGGTTCGAGCAGGGGCATGCCCTTTTCGAGGAAGGCGGCCACCCCTTTGCGCCGCACCAGGCGCCCGTAGTTGAGCAGCACCCGCTCCCGGCCCAACTGCACCCCGTGCTCTTGGGCGAAACGCTCGCGCAACTCCTGGCAGCGCTCTTCTGGGAGCATCAAGGGCTCCACTCCCACATAGATCAGCGCCAGCTTCTCCTCGGGCACCCCGGCCTGCAGGGCCAGGGTGCGGGTGTGCTGGCTGATCACCGCCACCCGGTCGCAGGCATGGGCGCCCCGCCGCATGAGCCAACGGGCCAGCCCGTTGCGATAGGTCAGCTCCAGGCCGTACAGGGTGAGCACAAAGCGGGCGCGGGAAAAGGGCCGCAGCAAAGGGGCCAGGGCGCTGACCACCCCGTCGCTGAAGTAGACTGTGTCCACCCGCCGCAGGAGCAGGGCCCAAAAACTCACCCACAGACACCAGGGCAGGAACCAGGCCAGGTGCAGCAGGGACTGGCGGCGCAGGGCCACCAGGCGCATGGAGGTCTGCGAGCTGAGGCGGGTGTAGAGTTGGTAACAACAAGTTTCGATGCCGCCCACGCAGGGGGGGTAGCGGCGGGCCAGGAAGAGGATGCGCATAGGCGGTGGGCGGGTCTTTTGCGCGAATGGCGCCAAATGAGGAAAGCGCCGCGCATCGGCCCGCTCAAAAACGGGCAAGGCCCCGGTTGCCGCGGCGGCGCTACGCGCTGCCGCGGCAACCAGTCGTCAGCTGACCGTGTCTTGTCTCCCGATCATAAGCCCTCGAAAACCTAGATGCTGCGATCACGCAAGGTCGAAGCGATCGAGGTTCATCACTTTGTTCCAGGCCGCTATGAAGTCATGGACAAACTTCTTCTCCGCATCCGAACTTCCGTACACCTCAGCGAGGGCGCGGAGTTGGGAGTTTGAACCGAAGACGAGGTCCACACGCGTGCCGGTCCACTTGAGTTCACCCGTTTTGCGATCGCGACCTTCAAACACGTCGGCGTCTTTCGAGACCGCCTTCCACTCCGTGCCCATGTCGAGCAGGTTCACGAAGAAGTCGTTGGTCAGCGCTTCCGGACGCTTGGTGAAGACGCCGTGCTGCCGACCAGCAGCGCTTCGGCCGGCACGGTGTATTTGCCCTTGAGGTAATTGCGGAAGCCGTCCGCAATAGGCTCGAGTACGGCGACGGATTCCACGTCGGTCTGCTCCAGCGAGGCGTCCATGCGTCCCGGCGTGAAGGGAACTGTGACCTCGTGTCCGGCGTTCTTCGCCGCTTGCTCGACACCTGCGCAACCGGCCAAAACGATCAGGTCAGCCAGCGAGACCTTCTTGTCGCCGGATTGCGCGCCATTAAACGAGCTTTGGATGCCTTCCAGCGTCTTGAGCACCTCGGCCAACTGGGCCGGCTGGTTGACTTTCCAATCCTTCTGCGGTGCCAGACGAATACGGGCGCCGTTCGCACCGCCGCGCTTGTCGGAGCCACGGAAAGTGGACGCCGACGCCCACGCGGTCGAAACCAGCTGCGAGACGGACAGGCCGGACGCCAGGATTTTGCCCTTCAGCGAGGCGATGTCCTGCGCATCGATCAATTGGTGATTCACTGCGGGAATGGGGTCCTGCCAGACGAGCTCCTCCGCAGGAACCTCCGGGCCGAGATAACGCGCGCGCGGACCCATGTCCCGGTGCGTCAGCTTGAACCACGCCCGGGCGAACGCGTCGGCGAACTGATCCGGGTTCTCCATGAAGCGCCGCGAGATCTTCTCGTAGACCGGGTCGAAGCGCAGCGACAGGTCGGTGGTCAGCATGGTCGGCACGTGCTTCTTCGACGGATCGTGCGCGTCGGGAATGGTCGCGCCTGCCCCCTTCGCGGTCCACTGATGCGCGCCGGCCGGGCTTTTCGTCAGTTCCCATTCGTAGCCGAATAGGTTCCAGAAGAAGTTGTTGCTCCACTTCGTGGGCGTCGTGCTCCAGGTGACTTCCAGGCCGCTGGTGATCGAATCACCGCCCTTGCCCGTGCCAAAGCTGCTCTTCCAGCCCAAGCCCTGCGCTTCGAGGCCGGCCGCTTCGGGATCAGACCCCACATGGGACGCAGGGCCGGCTCCGTGGGTCTTGCCGAAGGTATGGCCGCCGGCGATGAGTGCCACCGTCTCCTCGTCGTTCATCGCCATGCGAACGAAGGTCTCGCGAATATCCCGCGCCGCGGCAACCGGATCCGGGTTGCCGTTCGGGCCTTCCGGGTTCACGTAAATCAGCCCCATCTGCACGGCGGCAAGCGGATCTTCGAGATCCCGGTCGCCGGAGTAGCGTTTGTCAGCCAGCCAGGTCGTCTCGGCGCCCCAATAGACGTCCTGATCCGGCTCCCAGACGTCCTCGCGACCACCACCGAAACCAAAGGTCTTGAATCCCATCGTTTCGAGGGCGACGTTGCCAGCCAGGATCATCAGGTCGGCCCAGGAAATCTTGCGGCCATACTTCTGCTTGATCGGCCAGAGCAGGCGACGCGCCTTGTCCAGGCTGACGTTGTCCGGCCAACTGTTGAGCGGCGCGAAGCGCTGCTGACCCCTGCCGCCGCCGCCACGACCATCGCCGATTCGGTAGGTGCCGGCGCTGTGCCACGCCATGCGAATGAACAAAGGGCCGTAGTGGCCGAAGTCCGCCGGCCACCAGTCCTGCGAGTCGGTCATCAGCGCCGCGAGATCTTTCTTCACAGCCGCCAGGTCGAGGCTCTTGAACTCTTCCGCGTAGTTGAAGTCCTCGTCCATCGGGTTGGACTTGGAGGAATGCTGGTGCAGGATCTCGAGCTTCAACTGGTTTGGCCACCAGTCGCGGTTCGACGTGCCGCCGCCGGCAGGGTGTTTGTGAGTCCTGCCCGTTACCGGGCACTTGCTATCTTCACTCATAATGTGTACTCCTTTTGTAGCGTGAATTTAGGTCACTATTATAGATATAACCTTATTTCGCGTAAAGTCTATTTCCGCCTTTGAGCTGGACACCTACCACCAGGACGAGTTCAAAAAGATCAAACTTTCTGACTAGCGCGGCAAGTGGCAGACTTGATGGCCGCCGGGGGATGGATTAACCTAGCTGCGACACCCATCCCACAGGAGAGTGCTCCATGAGAATTGCCCTGGTGCTCAACCCCTTTTCCGACGAAAACCTGCGCCTGGCCGCCCAACTGGGGGTCGAGGACATCGTCGCCGGCCTCCCGGCCGGCGACTACACCGAACTGGCCATGTTCAAGAGCCGCATCGAGGACTTCGGCCTGCGCCTCTCGGTGATCGAGGGGGCCACGCGCATCGACGAGGCGGTGAGCGGGGGCCCGGGCCGCGACCAGCAGATCGAGGAGTTCAAACAGGCCCTGGGCAAGATCGGGGCCGCTGAGATCCCGGTGGTGTGCTACAACTTCATGGTGTGGAAGCCGGGCCTGGGGGTGGTGCGCACCTCCTACACCACCCGCGAGCGGGGCGGGGCCTGGGTCAGCAGCTTCGACGCCAGCCTCCTCGAAGGGGCCCCGCCGGTCGAAGGGGCCCCCACCCGGGACGAGGAGGTCTGGGACAACCTCGAATACTTCCTCCGGCGGGTGGTCCCCGCCGCCGAGGCGGCCGGGGTCAAGCTGGCCATGCACCCCGACGATCCGCCCACGTCCCTGCGCGGCTGCGCCCGCATCATGCGCAGCGTGGAGAACTTCGCCCGCCTGGTCAGCATCGTGAACAGCCCCTGCAACGGCATCACCTTCTGCCAGGGCTGCTTTTCGGAGATGGGGGCCGACATCCCCGCCACCATCCGCCGCTTCGCCGACAAGATCCACTTTGTCCACTTCCGCGACGTGCAGGGCCAGCTGCCCAAATTCAGCGAGAGTTTCCACGACAACGGCAAGACCGACATGCTGGAGGCGATGAAGACCTACCGGGAGATCAGCTTCAAGGGGGTGATGCGCCCCGACCACGCCCCCTACCTCGACGGGGCCGGCGATCCGGGACCGACCAACGGTTATTCGATGATGGGCAAGATCTTCGCGGTGGGGTACATGCGCGGATTGATGGAAGCGGCGGCCAAGGGCGCCTAACCGGGCAAACCAGAAATCTGTTGATATGCCCTTTCCCGTTTCATAAATTCAGAGGGTTCAAGCCTCCAAAACGAGAGTACTATTCACCCCTTTCGGTCAGAAGTCGTCTGGCAAATACCCCCACCACCACCAATTGATGAGGAGGAAAGCGACATGCGCAAAAGATTGGTCTTACTCGTCGGCATCTTTACCCTGGCCCTGGTCTTCCCCGTCTTCGCCCAGGACTGTTTCGTCGAAGTGAGTTCGGGCGCAGGGGATCAGGAGGAGGTCATGTTCTCCCGGCTGTGCAAGATCAAGGACGACGGCACCCTGGACTGGGGCAACAAGATCAAGATCGGCAAGGGCAAATCTCATTGCGTGTACCTGGACGGGAAGACCGCGGTCCTGGTGCATCGCGGCGCTGCCAAGGAAACCGAAGAGACCCTCTTCTACCACGTCGGCACCGTGGACCTGACCACCATGGCCGTCGCCTGGGGCCCCGAGGTGCAGTACGGCAAAGGCTCCCAGCCCTCCGTGTCCTTCAAAGGCACCCGGGTGATCGAAGCACACCGGTCCCCTAACAACGACCGCCTCTGGATCATGACCGGGACCATCGACGTGCAGCGGCAGCAGATCTCCTTTGGCGAGGCCGTGAAGTACGACGAAACCGGCCGCAGCCCCGCGATCTCGCTGGGGACCGGCAACTAGGGGGATGCATGACCCAGAGGATCCCGGGCCAGCGCCGGGAGGAACCCCCCTGCACCTCCTGGTCTGGCCTGCGTTGCTCCTCTTTCTCGTTTCGCCCTGTTCTGCCTGGCCGGGACAGGGCGAAACCTTTGTGGCCTCCCTCGGCCTGAGCAGCTATCGCCCATCCCTCAAGGAGGTGCGCCAGACCCTGGCACGGTCCGGCGGCGGCAAGTTGGCCCTCCTTGGCGATTACCGGGGCGAGAGTGTGTACGCGGCCCTGGCCCTGACCCGGAAAAACTCGCCTCCCGGGGTCTTGCCCTCCCGGCGCGAGCTTTCGTACCGCCGCTACCGCGCCCGGGCAGCCAGTGGGGATTATCTGGTCGAGATCGAGAAGTTCACCGGCGCCCTGGTGCGGCCCTTCAGGGGGAAAACCCAGGCCAGGCTGCAGGCCTACTGGGGAGGTGGGGTGGACCTGATCCGCATGAAGCGCGAAGGCGCCCCAGATCAGCGCCAGGCGCCCGCCCTGACCCAGAAGGACTGGCTGTGGGGGTTGTCCGGCTTTGCCGGGCTGACCTACACCCTCTCGCCACAACTCTCCCTGGATCTGCGTTACCTGCGCGACTTTGCGCCGGCCTCCACCTTCAACGGCGCCGAGTACCAGTTGGGCGGCCAGGGCCTGGTCTATGCCCTGGCCCTGCATTTCTAGGGCCCTGTCTGAGAAGTCGCTTTTAGGCCAAAGCCCGAGCGAAAGTGGCGCGGGCAAGGCACCCGAAGCAGGCGTATTGACTCAGAAATACGCCGAATGAGGGTAACGCAGATCCGCGCCGCTTGCAGCCGGGCGACGCCAGAATGGATTTTTCAGACAGGCCCTAAGGTTGGAAGGGCTGGCCGGTGCGGCGCAACTCCTTGGTGATGGCGATCTGGCAGGTCACGTACGCCCCATCGTTCTTGAAACCGTGGCTGAACAGGGTGCCGGCGGAAAACCCCGGCCGCGCGTCGCCGATGGTGCCCACGATCAGGTTGGCGTGTTCGGCGTTGGTATTGTGCAGGTGGCAGAGCAACACCACCATATCGGTCCAGGCCAGTTTGAGCGCCTCTTCCCAGTTGGCGGCCATGCCGCTGGTGAGGAACTCGTCCGCGGTCTCCACCACCATGCCGTTGGTGGGGAAGCCGGCCACCTTGTCCACCCGCAGGGTGATGATCGAATCGATCTCGATGCCCGTGCCGGTCAACTCCCCGTCACCCATGCGGGCGTGCACGTCGCCCAGGGTGAGGTACCCACCCGCCTTCTGGGCGCGGATGTACACGGTGCTGCCGGCGCGGATGGAGTTGTAGTCCATGTTGCCGCCGGCGGCGCAGTAGTTGTCAGTGGCCTGTTCGAGCTGGATGACCCCGATCATCGGGCGGGCCGGCACGGCAAAGTCCGGTGGGAAATGGACCATACCCTCGCGCACCGGGGCCACCGAGCGCAGGCTGCCGCGGAAGGGCCCGCCGTTGTTGTAGTACCCGTACGGGCCCACCTGCAGATCGATAATGTGAATGGCCACCCAATCCCCGGGTTTGATATCTTCAATGATGAAAGGACCGCCGGGCCGCGAGCCGCGCGGGGTGGTGGTCTCCGGGACCACGCCGGGGTACAGGTCGCCATCGGCCCCGCCGGGGGTCTCGATGATCACCGTCTCCCCCAGCTTGAGGGTGCCGCGCACCTGCCCGCGCTCGGGGTCATCGGGGCCGGTGTAGTACGGGGTGCGGGAAAAGCGTCTCATGGGAAGCTCCTTTTAATGGATTGAGGTTCAGGAGGAAGAGCCATGCGCGTCGCCATCGCCGGATTCAGCCACGAATCCAATACCTTTGCCAGCCACCCTACCGCCCTTGGGGACTTTGGGGTGCGCCCCGCCGACCAGCTCGTCGCCCACTACCAGGACACCTTCAGCGAGATGGCCGGCTATATCGCCGGAGCGCGGGAGCACAACTTCGAGCTGGTGCCCCTCTTCTCGGCCGGGGCCACCCCCGCCGGCCCCTTGACCCGCCAGGCCTACGAGGAGTTGGTGGGCCGCCTGCTGGCCGGGCTGAAACAAGCCGAGCCGCTGGACGGGGTGCTCTTGGCCCTGCACGGGGCCATGGTGGCCGAGCATTTCCCCCACGCCGACGCCGAGACCGTCCACCGCCTGCGCGCCCACTTCGGGCCGAGCTTCCCCATCGTGGTGACCCACGACTACCACGCCAACGTGCCGCCCTCCCTGGTCGAGGAGGCCACGGCCCTGGTCATCTACAAGACCAATCCCCACATCGACCAGCGGGAGCGGGGCCTGCAGGCAGCCGGCATCCTGGCGCGCACAGTGCGGGGAGAAGTACGGCCCCTCAGCGCCCTTGTCAAGCCCGAGCTGCTCTTCAACATCTATCACCACAACACCAGCCGGCCCCCCATGCAGCCCCTGATGCAGGCGGCCATCGAACTGGAGAAAACCCCGGGCATCCTGGCCTGCAGCATCGCCGCCGGGTACCAGTACGCCGACGTGCCGCACATGGGGCCTTCGATCGTGGTGGTGGCCGACGGGGACCAGGCCCTGGCCCAGCGCGAAGCCGCGCGGCTGGGCGAGCTGATGTGGGCACGGCGCGAGGAACTGAAGATCGCAGTGCCGGGCCCGGCCGCTGCGGTGCAGATGGCCATGGCCAATGAGCGCTTTCCCGTTACCCTGCTCGATTTTGGCGACAATATCGGCGGCGGCTCGGCCGGGGACTCCACCTTCCTCTTGGCCGAACTGCTGCGCCAGGGGGCCGAGGGCTGGGTGGTCACCATCTGGGACCCGGCCTCAGCGCAGCAGTGCAACCAGGCCGGCATCGGGGCCCAGGTGGCCCTGCGGGTGGGCGGCAAGACCGACACCCTGCACGGCCCCACTCTCTCGATCCACGGGCGGGTGTGCACCCTGCACGAGGGCAGGTACGAGGAGCGGGAGCGCCGGCACGGGGGCGGGCGCCACTTCGACCAGGGACTGACCGCAGTGGTGGCGGTGGGGGGCGAGGGACGGGGCGGTCTGTTGGTGCTCAACTCCCAGCGCACCGCGCCGATGAGCATCCATCAGCTCACCTGCGCCGGCATCCAGCCCCAGCACCAGCAGATCTTGGTGGCCAAGGGTGCGGTGGCCCCGCGCGCCGCGTACGAGCCGGTCTCGGCCCGCCTCATCGAGGTGGACACCCCTGGTGCCACCGCCATCCACCGCTCACCCAGCGAATACAAGCGGGCGCGAAAGACCCTGTACGAATGGCAGCAGCACTGAAAAACACCCTGTAGGGGCGTATCGCGATGCGCCCTGCGTGCATAACCTAGATAACCCCAGAAGGAGGCCCCCTATGGCTTTGCGCATCGGCATCGTGGGCGCCGGCGCCAACACCCGGCTGCGGCATATCCCCGGCTTTCAGAAGCTCAAAGGCGTCGAGGTGGTGGCGGTGTGCAACCGCTCGCGCGAATCCGGCCAGAAGGTGGCCGACGAGTTTGAGATCCCCAAGGTGTTCGCCGACTGGAAGGAACTTGTCCACAATAAGGACGTGGACGCGGTGTGCATCGGCACCTGGCCCTACCTGCACTGCCCCATCGTGCTGGAATCCCTGGCCGCCGGCAAACACGTGCTCACCGAGGCGCGTATGGCCATGGACCTGGCCGAGGCCCGCCAGATGTACACCGCCTCGAAGAAGAGCGACAAGGTGGCCATGGTGGTGCCGGCCCCCTTCTGGCTGGAGAGCGAGGCGATGCTGCTGGAGCGGGTGCGCGCAGGCTTCTTCGGGGATCTGCTCGAAATCCAGGTGCGCGGCCTGGGCGGCCAGTACAACCCGGATACCCCCCTGCACTGGCGCCAGCGCCGCGATCTTTCGGGCCTGAACATCATGGCCCTGGGCATCCTCAACGAGACCGTGCGCCGCTACGCCGGCCACGACCACAGCGTCATGGCCCAGAGCGGCCTCTTCACCCCCCAGCGCAAGGACCCCGAAAGCGGCCAGCTCCGCAACGTGGACGTGCCCGAGAGCCTGGGCGTGGTCTCGCGCCTGGAATGCGGAGCCACTGCCGTGTACCACCTCAGCAGCGTGGCCCGCTTCGGCGACAGCGGCATGGAGGTGTACGGCACCAAAGGCGCCTTCAAACTCAGCGGCGACCAGTGCCTGGTGGCCGGGGCCGGGGACCAGACCCTCAAACCTCTGGAGATCCCGGCCGGCCGCAAGGGCGGCTGGCGGGTGGAGGAGGAGTTCGCCCAGGCCGTGCTGGAGGGCAAACCCGTCACCCACACCAATTTCGAGGACGGGGTCAAGTACATGGAGTTCACCGAAGCGGTGAACCTCAGCCTGCGCGAAGGCCGCAAGGTGGAATTGCCGCTGGGCTAAAACAGAACACCGGGGGCGAGTCGCTGCGGCGCAACTCATCCCCGGCCATGGAGTGGTTTCCGTGTGCCGGCCTACCTGGTGGATGCCAGTTGCATGGCCACCTACTTTCGGATAGGGCTACCGGTATCGGCATTTGAGATCTCCCACAATCGTTGTGGCTGGTAATCATACCGTGGGGTGGGCCATCAGTCAACAAACAGGAACGCTGCACGCGAAATGCATGATCATCGAGACGGTGGACGAACAACGTTACTTCGTCAGCGGGAGTGCAAATCCTAGCCGGCAGGCTTGGTTCGAGCCGATCCACCAGGGCAATATAGAAATGGTTCTTGTCCGTAAGGGAGGTAGTGCTGATACCGCCATCCGGGATTTGGGGTTGGGATGGGACGAAACCTTTCCCGCGCTGACAAGCGAGGACTGGAAGCAGATTGGGGCCACGTCTCGGAAAAGGACACGAGCGACGGATGTGGTCGCACCAAGAGTGGGGGTTGCCGTCTCCACTGAGGTGGGTTTTGAGCTTGGGCTATTTGACCAGAGGCACATAGATATTGATCTGGTGAGGTACCTGGACTCAAACAGCGAGGTGGTGCACGAGGTAAAGGGCAAGGTAGACCTGTCCCGCTCCACAGTATTTGAGATTCCAGCGGAACTGAGGACCATGGTTCATTTCATCGAGTGCTTTGGGAAAGGAAAACACCTTTTGACCCTGTTAGCCCACGACAGGAGTAGCCTTGAGAGGAGCTCGTATACGAAGGAACAAAGGCGATTCATCGACGCTTTCCGAAACCTGGAGGGAGGAAGAGCGAACTTCGGAGTCGTCTTGGACTATGTCGAAAAGCTGATTGCTTCCGAGCGTACGGATAGGCTCCCGCAGATCCGAGTGAAAACCCGCGGTGGGGCCAGGACTCCTGCCAGGAAGTTGGCTCCCCCCGAAGATATGGGGTCCTTATTGGGATGGATCGTACGGCATTTGAGGGCTGAATTCAAAGACCAGCCTGTGGAGCTGCGTGACTCCATGGGTAGAAACGAAGAGGAACTGATCGAAACTGAGGATGACGACGAACCAGCGAATGTAGAATCCTCAGTGCCTCCAATTGCCGAAGGCGTCCTGAGACAGTGCCATCGGAGGGTTCAGCGCCTAACCGAAGCGATGGGTAGGCACCTCAGAGAGTATTTCCAGAGCCACAGAAATGGCCTCATAACCGCAAGACGACTCGTGCTCACGCTACTCGTTCTCCGAGAACTTCGGAAGTGCGACGGACAAGAATGGGTCGGGGATGGCAATACAACAGTTCCTCTCGCCTGCCGAAGGGACCTCCTCAAAGAGATTACCGCTTCGATCTATGAAGGGAGTGTCCCTCTACTCAAGGGCGGTGAATACGCAGCACAGGAGATCGACCGCGAGTTGATGTCCAAGCTCAAAGGACTAATCATGTGGCTGGTATGGGATTGCGGTGTCAAAGCCCATCTGTTTCCCTTTCCTAAGGGAACCCTACAAGAACACGAGGAATGGTTCTACGACAACGCTTTAATCGTAGCGTGTTCCTCGCTCGTGAGTGATGAGCAAGGGTTCCAGGAGGCCCAAGACAGCATTGGAAAGGCAGATCTTGAAAGTATCGGCTGGTTAGATAGGATTCGGGTTATCCACGGGAAGCTGAGTCGGTTCAGTAGAAACAACTGGTTCAAAGACGAGAGGGATGTAAGCCCTGGAGATATTGCGGTCAGACCTAATGATGCAAGATTTGGTTTCCGACTGGTGAAAAAGATCGAAAGTGACAGAATTCGACTAGTCTACCTTGGCAGGGAACTTAAGGAGGCTGTCTTCCAAAGCGGCAAAGTTCAGGTCATTCCTCTGGAAAAGATTGGGTTTTGAACTTGAGGCGCAGGAATTACATGCCATCCTCGTGCAGCGATTATCCCTCTTCAATACCCCACCTCGATCTCCGCGCTACACCAACCCCAGCAGAAACCTGCCCGCTGGAATGACCCTGATGCCGGTCTGCCGATCCTGGTAATCGCGATCAGCCGCCAGGGTCACGCAGTAGCGGTCGGCGACGCCCAGCTTGCCGGCAAAGTATTGCAGGTGGGTGAAATTCTTGGGGGCGCTGCGCTTGCATTCGACCAGGAACCAGGGCTCCTTCTCCCAGGTCACCAGAAAGTCCACCTCCCGTTTCTCCAGGTCGCGCAGATAATACAGCTCCGCCCTGATCCCGTGAAGGTCTTCGTAGAAGTGGCAGAACTTCAGGAGATGGGCTGCCACCATGTTCTCGAAGCGCCTTCCCTCCTCTTCCACCTCTGACCAATCCCACAGGTAGTACTTCGCCTCCTTTTTCAGGGCGCGTTCCAGGCGTCGGTGATATGGGGGAACCTTGAAGATGTAGTAGTTCCGGCACAGCAGCTCGATCCAGTTCTTCAGGGTCTTGGGGCTGGCCTCGATGTCTTCGGAGAGCGAGTTGATCGACAGCGGCGCAGCCACGCGCTGGGGCAATAGGCTGCCCAGGAGTTCTACCTGGGCCAGGGAGCGCACTGCTTCTGTCTCCCGGATGTCTTCCCGGAACACCCGCTCAAACCGCTCCTTCTGCCACCGTTTCAGGACCCGGTCACTGCCTGCCAGACAGGGCTCTGGGAACCCGCCGAACTTGAGCAGCACTTCCACGTCATCCTGTGGCTCATCGAAGAGCAGCTGCGGCCTCTCCCTGGGAAAGGGGGGCACGCTGGTTGCGCCACTGCAGATTTCGCGCAGGGAAAAGGGATGGAGGCGGTAATAGCGGTATCTGCCCAACAGCGAATCCCCCTGCCGGCGGAACACGTCCAGGCGGGAACTGCCGGTAACGATGATCCGCTCGCCGCGCTGGCGGGTATCCCAGATGCCCTTCACCAGGGACTTCCATCGGTCGTATTTGTGCAATTCGTCAAAGACCAGCAACTCAGCCTCTGGCTGCCACTGGCCTTTCAGGATAAGCTGCCGGTGCGCCCGGTTGTCCCAGTTCAGATAGGCCGAATGGGCGAACCGCTCCCCCAACATGCGGGCGAGAGTGGTCTTGCCCACCTGCCTGGGTCCCCCGATAAATACCATCCGGTGCTGCAGGTCGTCGCGGATGGCATCCTCGAGATAGCGATCCTTCTGTAGGGTGTCCATGATTCAAAAAGATAGGCTACTCTCCAGAATTATCAAGATAAAATTGGAATTTGATCCAGAAATACTAGACACTCCCCGCTGGGCTGACAGGCGGCGCAAGGAAAAGGGGCCGGGTCCGCGATGGACCTGGCCCCTCTCTGTTTCTATCCAGGCGGTTCAGCGAAAGGCTGGCCGCCTCTCCGATTCAATACCCCAACTCGATCTCCACCAGTCGGTTCTCCCGCGCCGCAATCTCGCAGCCTTCGATGCACTGGATCGGGCCTTTGGCCCACTCGCCGGTGATGATGAGCGGCAGGCCGGCCAGCAGATGGTCGGCTGCGTTTTTATAATACCCCACCCACCGGTCCTTGGCCTGGATGGCCGGCACCTGCGAGGCGGTGACCCGGCCATCCTCCCCGGCGACGGACACAGTAGCGGCCCCGTCCCATCCATCCATCACCACCGACCCTTTGGTGCCCTGCACCGTCCACAGCGGGCGCGGGGAGGTGTGCATATTCGACTGGAGCAGTTGCGCCTCCAGCCCGGAGTCGAAACGCACATAGGCGCGGCAGAAATCCTCGTTGGAGACGCTGTGCCACACCCGTTTGAGGAAATTGCCGTACAGGGTGGCCTTCTTGTTGACGCGGTTCCCGCGCCCATCCCGCTGCGGGATGAGCTGGAGGATCTTCTCGAACTGGTGCGCCCCCATGTCGTAGAGCATGCCGCCGGAGATCTCCTTCTGCGAGCGCCAGGCCTGGCCCGGATACCCGTACCCCACCATGTTGCACTCGATGGAGTACAAGTCACCGATCACCCCGGACTCGACGATCTGGCGCAGGGAGGTGATATCCGGGTCCCAGTGCCGGTTGTGATACACCGAGATCATCACGCCCTTTTGGCGGGCCAGGGCGATGAGCTCGTCGGCCTCGGAGACATGGACCGTAAAGGGCTTCTCGGTGATGACGTGGATGCCCGCCTCCAGAAAGGGTTTGGCCACCGGGGCGTGGTACACGTGCGGCACGATCACCACCGCCAGGTCGATGAGGCCGCTGCGGATCAGTTCCCCGGTATCGGTGAAGGTGGCGAGGTGGTCTCCCTGTTCCTGCTTGGCGGCCTCCAGCCGGCGCGGGTCCTTGTCGCAGACAGCGGCCAGGGTGAAGCCGTGGGTCTTGGCGATCTGCTCGCTGTGGTGTTTGCCCATGTTGAAGAGCGGGCCGTACCCCACCAGGCCGATGCGGATGGTGCCTTTGTCCTTCATCCCGCACACGTAGCGCAACCCCTTGAGCAGCTGGTCCTGGAAATCGGGATTGGCGAAAGCCCGCTTGTCGTGCCCCAGCGCGGTGTAGCACACCTTCCCCTTGCCCTAGCCCCGCAGATAGCCCAGCGGTTTGCGGTCCAGGCGCCAGTGCCCGTGCTGAAAGTACCGCAGCGGCGCCTCGGTGTGGATCTTCAGGTTGTAACACTCGTCGGCGATGCGGAAGGTCTTGCTCAGGCGCGGCAGGGCGTCGTCGATATCGGCGACGGTTTCGACATCAAAGGGTGCCAGCGGGTCATGGCCGACAAATTCCGAGCCGATCATCTCCGTGTAGTCCTTGTACTGGACCAGGCCGGCGTTGGCGCCGTGCACCCCCAACAAGCCACCGCCCTTGCGGACAAAACCGGTGATCCCCTGTTCCTGAACTGGGGAAAGCTCCCCGCCGCCGATATACAGCGCGACCGCGTCGAACTCAGACAGGTTCTCCAATCGCGCACGATCGTGACTGACCTGCAACTGGAACTGGCCAGAAGCCTCTACGATCCGGGTAAACATCGCGGCGAAATCCGCGAACACCCCGCCAGAGGGGTTGATCAACAACAGGACCTTTTTCATCTGCAAATCTCCGTAGGGATCAGGTTTCCACCACCGGCCGGTTGGGCCGGAAGGGCGGGGCCAGCACCGCCCGCTGGTTCGGGGTGAGTTCGTCGAGGAACTCCTGGGGATGACTGGGCACCCCACCCCAGGCCAGGAATCCGGGGGAGTACTTGTAGAGAATGGAGCGCCGCTGGGCCTGGCCGCGCCAGGGCAGGGTGCCGTGGGTGAGGGCCTCGGTGAAGAGGACCGCCGAGCCGGCTGGCGCCGCTACCTGCACCACGCAGTCGCGGTGTGCCTCCCACAATTTGATGTCCTGGGGGCAGGCCACGTTGGCCTTGTGGCTGCCCGGGATGCAGCAGAACCCCCCGTCGCCGAGCCGCACCTCGGTCAGCTGCCACGAAACCACGGTCAGGCCGTTGTGCATGCGGCCGTTTTTGTAGACATAGGACTGCGAAGGATCATGCGGCTCGCCGCCCCCGTGCAGCACGTGGCCCTCGCAGCCCTCTTCCATGGCGATCAGCCCGGGGCCGTGGTCCAGGCGGAAACCCGTGCCGATCAGCTCGTGTAAATAGGGCACGATGCGGCCATGGGCCAGCATCTGGCGAAAGGGCTCGCACCAGGGCCGGGGCAGGTGCAGCAGATTGAAGGTGGCCTCCAGCCGGCCTTTCTCCCCTTGGAGCGCAGCCGAGCGGCCCGACAAGGATTGCTCGCGCGGGCGGGGCCGCACCTGGTCCCAGTGCTGGTCGAGGGCCGCGTTGGCCGCCTGTACTTCGCCGGGACTGAGCGCGTTCTCCACCACCAGGTACCCGCGCAAATCGAATAGATAGCGTTCGTGTTCGGTCATCCTCTCCTCGCTGTTTCTCCTGGGAAGCTGGAGTGCAATGCCGGCGCTAGCCGGCGCTGAGTGCGCCTTCGAGATAATGGCGGAACGCGCCGTGGTCGTAGATCAGGCGTTCTAGCTCCATCGAAGGCAGCCGGTACGGGTCGGACCCTTCGGTGATGTAGCGCGCCGCGGCCGGCGGCCCGCCGTCCGCCTCGTCGGCGCCCGCCACGCCCACCAGCTCGGCGTAGCGTATGGGCTGGCCGTCCGCCTCGTACATGGCCCCCACGATCCAGAGCCGGCCAAAGCGGTAGCGCTTCTTCACCTCTGCTTCGGCAGCGCTGCTCCACGAGGTGCCGGTAAAGGCAAAGTCCCGCGGCTGGATGCCCAGGTGCTGGTGGAGGATCTCGTCGCACTTTTCCAGTTCCCCGCGCACCTGCGCGCCACTGGGGTCCTCCACACTCAACTTCGACAGATTGGGGTGGGAGTGGGTGTGGGCGCCCATGTGCCAGCCCGCGGCCATCAACCCCTGGATCTCCTCCCAGGTCATCCACTGCCGCAGTTGAGCCTCGGGCAGACCTGCGGCGTACATGTCCTCCAGCGGCTTGGTGTTGATGAACAGATTGCCGCGGTACCCGTACCTTTCCATGAGCGGAGCGAGGTCGTCGAGGATGGATTTCACCGGATGGTCGAAGTCGAACATGATGGGCCGCTCGGGCAGGGCGGCCTGCCTGGCCCGCCAGGCCGCCAGTTCGTCATAGGAAATGGACTGGAAGCCCAACTCCGCGGCGATGCGGAAGCAGGTTTCCAGATGCCCGGCATCCAGGGGCGGTTCGCGCTTGGCATTGGTGCCGTGGCACATGGTGATGGGGATACGCATCCTCACTCGTCCTGTCCAGGGGTGAGCAACTCAAACAGCAAAGACGCGGCGGTAGAAGGCGATCATCTCGCCAAAGGCCTGGTCCGTGGCCTCGGGGTCGTAGCGCGGGCCCTCGTCGCGCATGAAGGCGTGTTCGGCCCTATAGAGCCGCTGGTCAAAGCGCACCCCGGCTGCCCGCAACCCTTTTTCGATGATTGCCCGCCCCTCGGCCGGAATGTGGGGATCGTTTTCGCCCCAGACCAGCAGCACTTCCCCTTTGATCTGCCCGGCCTGCTGAAGCGAGCCGGCGTCGGCGTCCTTGCCCAGCCGGCCGTTGTGGATGCCGGTCCCGTAAAAGCACACCGTGGCCCGCACCTGGGGTTGCAGGGCAGCGCGGAAGGACAGATGTCCGCCCAGGCAGAAGC
>JACPJE010000242.1 GCA_016187725.1 Candidatus Latescibacterota bacterium | reverse complement strand
TGTTCACCGTGGATAAGGGGGGTCTGGTCGAACAGATCGGCACGCTTTCGCCAAGGCGGATGCGGCAGATCCTCGATGGCATCCGGTTGGTTCTGGAGCCGCGCGATGTTGGATAATCAGCCAGAGGTTGTCTAGGTGGATACAGCCGGGCCACAGATCAGTTCCTGCCGGATGTTTTCGCGGCCTCGCGCAGCGGGCCGAGTTCCTCCTCTCCGGCCAGCTCCCGCACCAGGGCGGCGGCGCGCCGGGTCCTGGCCGGCCTTTTCGGCCTGCTGGCGGGCCAGGGGGTGCACCACGTCGCGGTCGATCAGGAAGAGGGTGGGGAACTGCAACTCCTCGGCCAGTTCCGCCACCTTGAGGCCGGCCCACAATTCCTCCTGGTACTCGTCGTAAAGGGCCTTGGCCAGTTGGTCGGCGGAGGCGGGCTCCCCTTTCCGGCCCGGGCGCAGCAGGCGGAGGAATTTCTGCTCGTAGACCTCGATGAACTCCTCCAGCTCGTCGATGGGGATTTTGAGCCCGGAGCGCTCCTGCTGCTCCCGCAGGGTTGGGCTTTCGTACGCGCTGCGGTGTTGGTTCTTCTTTTTGAGGATGCGGCGGAAGGTGGAGTAGCCCATGCTGGTGCGATGGGTGAGCTGCCGGCGCAACCCCTCCTCGACCAGGGCCACCAGCAGGGTGTAGTCCAGCAGCTTCCAGCCCTCGGCGATCAGGATCTGGGTGAGGGACCAGTAGTCGTAGCCGTTGGAGTAGACCTCTGCTAGGAGGCGCTCGGGCAGGTAGATGGTGCGGCGGGTGAGGCCGACGTGGATGGCCTGGTGGTTGCGCAGGTCCTTGAAACAGAGCAGGCCGCGACCCATGACCAGGGTCACGGTGATCCTGCTATCGAGCAGGGCCTCAAAGAGGTACTCGGGGAGCTGCCGCACGGCGCTGTAGAAGAAGCGCACCTGGTCGTGGGCGACGTGCAGCCGGCGCAGGGGCTGGTCGCCGACGCGCAGGCCCTGGCGGGGCCGGTTCTGCAGGCCGAAGAGGAGGGTCTTGGGCGCGGCGGCGATGGCCGCGTTGACCTCCTCGTGGGTGATCGCCCCTTCCTTCATCCCCGGGTTTCCCTCTGCATCCCTTCCTAGCTGGGTGATGTTGGATGCGCCGAGATACAGGGAGAAAACACTCGTGTGGGGGCTGTTCACGCTGATCGGGAACATCGTGGCACTGTTGATCTACCTGCTCTCGCGGAATCGCACTGCGGATCAGCTGGCCCGCTAGCAGACAGGTTGTCCGCTCTAGTTGTGCACCGGGAATTCCACTCAAGCAGCCACGATCTCCACGCGCGCGTCGTAGCCGAGTTCTCCGAGCACCTGCGCGCAATCCTCCCAGGTGAGCCCGAAGGCGCGCACGTCGGCTACGCCGAGGCGCGCCACAGCTTTGCGCACGACTTCGTGATACCCTTCTTCAAAATCCCCTTCCATCATGGCTGATTCGGCCCAATCGACCAGTTCTGCTAGGGAGATTTCATGGTGCAGATAAGTTGCTAACTTCTGCGCCACAGTCTGGCGAGTAATCTGCATCGCTCAACGCTCCTGAACCTGTTGATGGCCTTTGTCCAAATGCAGCAGCGCGCCCCCTAGCCGATAACCTGCCGCAACAGGCGCAGGTGGTTTTCGCCCAGGATCTTGCGGAGGGCCTCCGGGGGATAGCCGCGGCCGGCCAGGCCCAGGGTGATCTCTGGGTAGGCGGCGGCGTCGGGGAGCAGGTCGCCGCCCCCGTCGAAGTCCGAGCCCAGGCCCACGCTGTCGATCCCGGCCACCTGCATGGCGTGGTCGAGGTGGTCGAGCAGGCGCTCCAGCGAGGGGGCGCGCGCGTCGACAAAGGAGGGCACAAAGGTGAGGCCCACCACCCCGCCCTTCTCGGCCAGGGCTCGCAGTTGCTCGTCGCTGAGGTTGCGGGGGTGGTCGCACAGCGACCGGCAGCAGCTGTGCGAGGCGATGACGGGCGCCTCAGAGCAGTCCAGCACGTCCCAGAAACCCCGCTCGTTGAGGTGGGACACGTCCACCAGCATGCCCAGCTCATTCATCTGCGCCACCACCGTCCGGCCGAAGCGGGTGAGCCCGCCGCCGTTTTCCACCTCGCAGCCGTCGCCAGCCCAGGCCCGGTCGCTGTGGGTCAGGGTCATGGTGCGCACCCCTAATTGGTAGAGCAGGGGAAGCACGTGGGGGCTCTGCTCCAGGGCGTTGCTGTTCTCGATGGCCAGGAGCAGGGCGAGTTTGCCCTCGCGCTTGGCCTGGATGAGATCCTCGGCCCGGCGAGCGATGCGCAGATCCGCGGGGTGTTCCTCCACCTCCCGCACCAGGTACCCCAGGGCGTCCATGGCGTACAACAGGTGATTGCCCCAGGGGCGGGTGGTGTCCACGGCGAAGAAGGCCGCGTCGATGCCGCCGGCCCTCATCCTGGGGATGTCGAGCTGGATGCCCTCCCCAAAGGGGTAGAGGTACTGGCGCAGGTACGCCACCACCCCGGCGCGGCCGGCCCGCTCGGGGCCCCACTCGCCTCCCAGGCCGAGGTTGCCCCGGCGGATGTGGGCCACAATGCTGTCGTTGTGGGAATCGATGACCAGAGCCTCGCGGTGCAGGTTGAGGGCTTCTTCGCGATTCATGCCGATCTCCTTCAACAGATCCTGGGCAACTGCTCGCCGCTGAGGCGGTCCACCACGCGGGGCACGCCGAGGCGGCTCTTGAGGGTGACCTGGCCCCGGCCCTCCTGCGCGGTGCCGATGCGACAGGCGCCCTGGCTCTGCGGATGGGCGCGCAGCAGTTCGAGGGCATAGCCGGCCTGGTCTGCGGGCACAAAGGCGGCGAAGCGGCCCTCGTTGGCCACGTAGAGCGGGTCCAGGCCCAGGATCTCGCAGGCCCCCCGCACCTCCTCCTGCACCGGCAGTTCTTCCTCGCTGATCTCGATGTGCACTCCGGCTTTCAGGGCGATCTCGACCAGGGCGCTGGCCAGGCCGCCCCGGGTCAGGTCGCGCAGGCAGTGGATTTCGATGCCCCTCGCCAGCAGGGCCTGCACCGGGCCGTTGAGCGGGGCGCAGTCGCTCTGGATGGTGGTCTCGAACTGCAAGCCCTGGCGCTGGGCCATGATGGCGATGCCGTGCCGACCCAGGTCCCCGCTGAGCAGCACTGCGTCGCCGGGCCGCACGGCGCGGGGAGCGATGTGCAGGCCGTGCTCGACCAGCCCGATGCCGGCGGTGTTGATGAAGAGCCCGTCGCCCTTGCCGCGGTCCACCACCTTGGTGTCCCCGGTGGCGATGGGCACCCCGGCCGCCTGGGCCGCCGCAGCCATCGAGGCGGCGATGCGCTGCAGGATCTCCATCGGCAGGCCCTCCTCGACGATGAAGCCGGCACTCAGGCACAGGGGCTGCGCCCCGCACATGGCCAGGTCGTTGATGGTGCCGTTGACTGCCAGGCTGCCGATGTCGCCGCCGGGAAAGAAGAGGGGCTGCACCACGTAGGAGTCGGTGCTGAAGGCCAGGCGGGTGCCATTGGGCAGGGTGAGCAGGGCCCCGTCGTGTTCCTCCTCCAGAAGCGGGTTGGCAAAGGCCGGAAAGAAGACCTCGGCCAGCAGGCGGGCCATGAGGGTGCCGCCCCCGCCGTGGGCCAGGAGCACCTGGTCGTAGCGCGAGGGGGGCAGGGGGCAGGAGAGGGAGAGACCGCCGCTCATGTCTGCACCTCTTCCTGGCGCGGGCGGTACCGATAGTACGCGGCGCAGGCACCCTCGGAGGAGACCATGGTCGCCCCCAGTGGGTGTTCGGGGGTGCAGCGATTGCCAAAGGCCGGGCACTGGTGCGGCTTGAGCCGGCCCCGGAGCACCAGGCCGCTCTGGCACTGGGGGTCTTCCTCGGCCTGGAGCCCGGCCACCGCGAAGCGGGTCTCGGCGTCGAAGGAGGCGTACTCGGGCTGCAGCCCGAGGCCGCTGTGCGGGATCTGGCCCACTCCGCGCCACTTGCGGGGCACCACCGCGAAGACCCGGCGGATCAGGGCGATGGCCGCCTCGTTGCCGGTCCGGCGCACGTTGCGGGCGTACTGGTTCTCGACCAGGGCGCGGCCCTCCTCCAATTGCCGCACACACATGTACACCCCCTGCAGGATGTCGAGGGGCTCGAAGCCGGTGACCACGATGGGCACCTGGTATTTTTGGCTGAGGGGCTCGTACTCCTCCCAGCCCATCACCATGCACACGTGGCCGGCGGCCAGGAACCCTTGTACCAGGTTGCCGGGGGAGGAGAGGATGGCCTCGATGGCGGGAGGGACCAGCACGTGGGAGACCAGCAGGGAGAAGTTGGTCAGTCCTTCCTCCTTGGCCTGGTGTACGGCCAGGGCATTGGCCGGGGCCGTGGTCTCGAAACCCACGGCGAAGAAGACCACCTGGCGTCCGGGTTCAGCGCGGGCCAGGGCCACGGCGTCGAGGGGGGAATAGACGATGCGCACCTCGCCGCCCTGGGCTTTGACCGCCAGCAAATTGTCGCGGCTGCCGGGCACCCGCAGCATGTCGCCGAAGGAGCAGAAGATGACCTCGGGCCGGGCGGCGATTTCGAGGGCCTTGTCGATGAGTTCGACCGGGGTGACGCAGACCGGGCAGCCGGGGCCGTGGACCAGGGTGAGGCCGGGGGGCAGGAGTTGGTCGATGCCGAAGCGGACGATGGCGTGGGTCTGGCCGCCGCAGACCTCCATCAGGGTCCAGGGGCGGGTGACCAGGCGGGCGAGGGCCTCGGCGTACTGGGCGGCGGCCTGGGGATCGCGGTACTCGTCGACGAATTTCACGGGACGCCCTCCTCCTGCAACTCGCCTAGCTGGCGCAGGTACTCGAAGACCTGCAGGGCTTCGGCTTCGTCCACCACGCTGAGGGCTACACCCACGTGTACCGTGACGTAGTCGCCCACCTGGGCTTCGGGCACAAAGGCCAGGTTGATCTCCTTGACGATGCCGCCGAAGCTGACCTTGCCAACGCGGGTCAGGTCGTCGGTGCCGCTGATTTCGAGCAACTTGCCGGGCACGGCCAGGCACATATCATACCTCCATAGCTAGGATGCGCCCTGCAGCCACTAGCTGGCCCAGGGAGATGCCCCCGTCGTTGGGGGGGATGCGCTGGTGCCAGTGGGGGCGGAAACCCTCCGCGCGCAGCCGGGTGATGGCGCGTTCGCTCAGGTACTGGTTCTGGAAACATCCCCCGCTGAGGGCCACCTGCTCCTGGCCGGCCAGCCGGGCGATGGCGAGGATGCCCTCGACCAGCCCATTGTGGAAGCGGGCGCTGATCCGGCCCGGTCCCAGACCGGCGCGCTGGTCGGCCAGCAGGGCCTCGATCATCGGCCCCCAGTCGAGGGTGGCCGGCTCGCCGGCCAGCAGTGTCACAGGATAAATAACTTCGCCCTCTTCCTCCAGGGCGAATTCGAGCTGCATGGCGGTCTGGCCTTCGAAGCGGTTGTGCTGGCAGAGGCCCAGCAGGGAGGCGGTTGCGTCGAAGAGGCGGCCGGCGCTGGAAGTAAGGGGCGTGTTGACGCCCCGCCGCAGCATCTGGGCCAAAACCCGCAGTTCGGCGGGGGTGAAGGCGCGCAAAGCGGGCAGGTCCAGGGTGAGCGCCTCCTCACCGCAGAGGGCCCAGAGCAGGCCCAGGGCGGCCCGGCGCGGTTCGCGCACGGCCTGGTCCCCGCCGGGCAGGGGGAAGGGGCGCAGGTGGCCCAGGCGGCGATATCCCTTTTCCTCGACCAGCAGGAACTCCCCGCCCCACACCATCTGGTCCGGGCCGTACCCGGTGCCGTCCCAACACACCCCCAACACCGGGGGGGCGAGGTGGTTTTCGGCCATGCAGGAGAGGACGTGGGCATAGTGGTGCTGGACCTCCACCACCCGCAACCCAAGGCCCTGGGCGCGTCGGGTGGACAGATAGTCGGGGTGCAGGTCGCAGGCCACGGCCTCGGGGCGGGCGCTGTAAAGCTGCTGCAGGTCGCTGAGGGCCAGGTCGAAGGCCGCCAGGGCCGGGGCGGTTTCCAGGTCGCCCAGGTGCTGGCTGACAAAGACCTGGTTGCCCACGGCCAGGGCCACGGTGTTTTTCAGGTGCGCGCCCACGGCCATTGCCGTGGGCAGGGGGGAGGAGAGCAGCACCGGCAGCGGGGCATAACCCCGGGCGCGGCGCAGCACCAGTTCGCGGCCGGCGACCAGGCGGACGATGGAATCGTCGGCGTGGCGGCGGATGGGCCGGTTGTGCACCAGGAAGAGATCGGCGATGTCCCCCAGCCGGGCCAGGGCCTCGCCCTCGTCGATGCAGATGGGCTCGTCGGCCAGGTTGCCGCTGGTGGCCACCAGTGGGAAATCCAACTTCTCTATCAGCAGGTGGTGGAGCGGGGTGTAGGGCAGCATGATGCCCAGGCAGGGATGGCCGGGAGCCACCAGGGACGACAGATCATCATCCCTTCGGCGCAGCAGCACGATCGGGGCCTCGGGGGCGCAGAGCAGGCGGGCTTCCATGGCCGATATCCGGCAGTGGGCCTCCACTTGCTCTAGCGAGGGGTACATCAGGGCAAAGGGCTTCTCCTCGCGCTGTTTGCCCTGGCGCAATCGCTCCAGGGCAGGGGTGTTGTGGGCGTCGGCCAAAAACTGAAAACCGCCCAGGCCCTTGAGGGCGACCAGCCCGCCCTGGCGCAGGGCCCTGGCAGTTTCCAGCAGGGCCTGGTGATGGGTGGCCAGCACTGCCCCCTGGCGGTCCCACAGTTCCAGGTGGGGGCCGCACTCGGGGCAGGCGATGGGCTGGGCGTGAAAGCGGCGGTCAGCCGGGTCCTCGTACTCGGCCAGGCAGCGGGGGCAGAGCGGGAAGCCCTTCATGGTGGTGTGGGGCCGGTCGTAGGGCAGGGCCTCGATAATGGTAAAGCGCGGGCCGCAGTTGGTGCAGTTGGCAAAGGGGTAGCGAAAGCGGCGGTCGCTGGGGGAGCGGATCTCGCGCCGGCAGTCGGGGCAGGTGGCGATGTCGGGCAGGACCAGGGCAGTGGGCGCGCCGCTTTCAAGGCTGGGGCGGATCTCGAAACCCCGGTACCCGGCCGGGTCGAGAAAGGTGGGCTCCAGGCTGTGGATGGCGGCCAGGGGCGGCTGCTCCTTTTCGAGGCGCAGCAACATCTCCTGCAACCGCCCGGGCGGGCCTTCCACCTCGACCACCACCCCCTGGGGGGAGTTGTTCACCCAGCCGGCCAGACTTAGTTCCCCGGCCAGGCGGTACACAAAGGGGCGGAAGCCCACCCCCTGCACCGCGCCGTGGATGACCAGGCGCAGGCGGGCGAGGGGCGGGGAGAGGGCCGCGCCCATGCTCACCCCGTCCGGGGGGGCGGCAGGCCCTCTTCGACGCCGGTGACTTCGACCAATTCCAGGTCGTGGGCCTCGTCGATCTCGACTGCGGCGCTGCACTGCGGGCAGATGAAGAAGTGGCCCAGCAACTCGTCGCAGGTGACCACCTGGCTATGGCCGCACTTGCAGTCGAACTGGTGGTCCACGGTCTCGATGATCAGCTTTGCCCCCTCGAGCAGGGTGCCGGCGGTGGACATCCGGTAGGCCTGCTCCAGTGCCTCGGGGGAGAAGGTGCTGCCGCGGCGGAAGCGGAGGGAGTGGATCTGGCGGATCTTGCGGCCCTGCAGCTGGCGCAGCAGTTGGGCGACCATGTCGCTGACGATGCCGAATTCATGCATGAGCGGCCTCCTTCTTCAGTTGCAGCAAAGTCCGCGCCTGCTGCGGGGCGGCTCGCATGCCGCGTGATTTGGGAAGGCTAGCAATCGTTCAGGAAAGCATAGTGCAAAATATATACCCGGCGCCGAGTCCGGGATAGGGTGCCTCCCCCGTGGCGATGCAGGTTATTCTTTGACAATTATTCGGGACCATGTCGCCCCGATTTGGGGCGACATGGTCCCTCTTGGATGCGCCTTGAGGGGGTAGGAGCGGTGTTCCAGAGGGCGATTTTCAATCGGGAGATGGTACAGGTATTGCTCATGCATTTTTTAATGGGGGATGTGGATGGTCATACTATTTGCCAGCTTTTGAAAGGGCGAGCCATGACCCAGGATCAGCGAACAGCCATCGAAGAGATCTGCAAGCGCCACGGCCGGGACCGCACCCGTCTGATGGACATCGCGCGGGCAGTGCAGGAGCGGTTCGGAGGGGTCTCGGGCGAGGCGGCGCAGATGATCGCCCGCCAGGTGGGGGTGCAGCGGGGGGAGGTGGCGAGCATGGTCTCCTTCTACTCCTTCCTGTCCGCCCAGCCCAAGGGCAAGGTGGTGATCCGGCTGTGCGACGATATCATCGATCAGTTCCACGGCGCCGGCCGGGTGGCCCAGGTTCTCAGCGAGGAACTGGGCATCGGCTTTGGCCAGACCACCCCTGAGGGCCATATCACCCTCGAATACACCCCCTGTATCGGCATGCCTGACCAGGCCCCGGCCGCCCTGGTGAACGAGGTGGTACTGACCTCGCTGTCCACGGACCGGGCGCGCGAGGTGGTCAGGGACCTCAGGGCGCATCTGGAACCGGGACGGCTGGTCGACAAGTTCGGCGACGGCAACAACGCCCACCCGCTGGTGCGGGCCATGGTCCACAACAACATCCGCCAGCGGGGACCGGTGGTCCTCGCCGAGTGGACCCCGGGCGCGGCGCTGAAGAAGGCCCTGGCCATGAGCCCGGCAGAGGTGATCCGCGAACTCAACACCGCGCGCCTGCGGGGGCGGGGAGGCGCGGGCTTTCCCACCGGGATGAAGTGGCAGTTCACCCGCAACGCGGCCGGTCCGGCCCGCTACGTGATCTGCAACGCCGACGAGGGCGAGCCGGGCACCTTCAAGGACCGGGTGATCCTGACCGAGTGCCCGGATCTGATGTTTGAGGGTATGACCATCGGCGGCTATGCGATCGGGGCCAGCGAGGGGATCATCTATCTGCGCGGCGAGTACGCCTATCTGCACAAATTCCTGGAGCAGCGGCTGCTGGAGCGCCGCCACCAGCGCCTGCTAGGGCGCAGCATCGGCGGCCGGGAGGGCTTCGATTTCGACATCCGCATTCAATTGGGAGCCGGCGCCTACATATGCGGCGAGGAGACCGCGCTGATCAGTTCGTGCGAGGGCCTGCGGGGCGATCCCAAAAACCGCCCGCCCTTCCCGGCGGAGCGGGGGTATCTAGGAGCGCCGACGGTGGTGAACAATGCCGAGACCTTCTGCTGCGCGGCGCGGATCCTGGAAAAGGGGTCGGGGTGGTTTGCGCAGCTGGGGTCGAAGGGCAGCGCCGGTACCAAGCTGCTGAGCATCTCCGGGGACTGCAAGAGTCCCGGGGTCTACGAGGTGCCCTTCGGGGTTGAGTTGCGCGAGGTGCTCGAAATGGCCGGGGCCGAGGATGCCGCCGCGGTGCAGGTGGGTGGGGCGAGCGGGCAGCTGGTGGGGCCGGCGGCCTTTGAGCGGACCATCTGCTACGACGATTTGGCCACCGGCGGGGCGGTGATGGTCTTCGGGCCGCAGCGGGACGTGCTGGAGATCGCCCACCGGTTCATGGACTTCTTCGTCCAGGAGAGCTGCGGGTACTGCACCCCCTGCCGGGTGGGCAACGTGCTGCTGAAGAAGCGGCTGGAGAAGATCATCGCCGGCTATGGCGAGCCGGCGGATCTGGACTACCTGCAGGAACTGGGCGAGGCCGTGCGGCTGGCCAGCCGCTGCGGATTGGGGCAGACCTCGCCGCGCCCCGTGCTGAGCACCCTGGAGAACTTCCGCGCCGTGTACGAGGCGCGCTTGTCAAAGACCAAAACCAATGGCTGGCAGCCGACCTTTGACCTGGAGGCGGCGGTGGCCGAGGCGGCCCGGCTGACCGGACGGGTCCATTGAGGAGGAGGGCGGCATGAGCGAGACCATCACCTTCACGCTGGACGGCGCCGAGGTCCGCGGCGAGCCGGGCCAGACCATCCTGCAGGCGGGGGACGCGGCGGGGGTCTACATCCCCCGGCTGTGCGCCCACAAAGAATTGGAGCCCTTTGGCGGGTGCCGGGTATGCACCGTGCTGGTGAACGGCCGGCCTCAGGCCGCCTGCACCCAGCCCATTGCCCAGGGCATCGTGGTCGAAAGCGACTCCGAAAAGGTGCAGCGGCTGCGCCGCGAACTGATCGAGATGCTCTTCGTGGAGGGCAACCACTTCTGCATGTTCTGCGAGAAGAGCGGCAACTGCGAATTGCAGGCCCTGGCCTACCGCTTCGGGATCACCGCTCCCAGGCACCCGTACCTGTTCCCCAAGCGCGAGGTCGACGCCTCGCATCCGGACATCCTCCTCGACCGCAACCGCTGCGTGCTGTGCGCCCGCTGTGTGCGCGCCTCGCGCGATCTGGACGGCAAGAGCGTCTTTCAGTTCGCTGGCCGGGGGCCCCACAAGCGGATCGCGGTGAACGCCGAGGCGCGTCTGGTCGACACGGATGTTGACGCGGCGGACAGGGCCGTGGCCCTGTGCCCGGTGGGGGCGATCCTGCGCAAGCGGGTCGGGTACACCATTCCCATCGGGCAGCGCCTGTACGACCACGAGCCCATCGGCTCGCCCCACTAGAGAGAGGATGGATATGGCCAAGCCGAAGGTTGCGACCACTTCCCTGGCGGGCTGCTTCGGGTGCCACATGTCGCTTTTGGACATCGACGAGCGCATCCTGAAGCTGGTGGAACTGGTGGACTTTGACAAATCGCCCATCGATGACCTGAAGGAATTCACCGGCCAGTGCACCATCGGCCTGATCGAGGGCGGCTGCTGCAACGAGGAGAACGCGCGGGTGCTGCGCCAATTCCGCGAGCACTGCGACGTCCTGATCGCGGTGGGGGACTGCGCGATCATGGGCGGGATCCCGGCCATGCGCAACACCGTGCCGCTGCAGGAATGTCTGGAAGAGGCCTTTTGCGCGGGGCCGACCGTGTACAACCCCGGCCGCCAGATCCCCGACGACCCGGAGATCCCGCTGCTGCTGGACCGGGTCTACCCGTGCCAGGAGGTGGTGAAGATCGACTACTTCATCCCCGGTTGTCCGCCCCCGGCCGATGCCCTGTGGGAGGCGCTGGTGGCGCTGCTGAGCGGCAAACCGGTCGAGCTGCCCTATACCCTGATCAAGTACGACTGAGGGAGGAGAAGGTGACTACCACACCTGAACTCAAGCGCATTGTCATCGAGCCGGTGACGCGGGTGGAGGGGCACGGCAAGGTCACTATCTTGCTAGACGAGGAGTCAAAGGTCAAGCAGGCCCGGCTGCACATCGTGGAGTTCCGCGGCTTCGAGCGCTTCATCCAGGGCCGGCCTTACTGGGAGGTGCCGGTGCTGGTGCAGCGCCTGTGCGGGATCTGCCCGGTGAGCCACCACCTGGCCGCGGTCAAGGCCATGGACCGGATCGCCGGGGCTGAAAATTTGACCCCCACGGCCAGGAAGATGCGCCTGCTGATGCACTACGGCCAATTCCTGCAGTCGCACGCCCTGCACTTCTTCCACCTGTGCTCGCCCGACCTGCTCTTCGGCTTCGACGCCGACCCGGCGGTGCGCAACGTGATCGGGGTGGCCGCCAAATACCCCGAGCTGGCCGTGCAGGGGGTGATGCTGCGCAAGTACGGACAGGAGATCATCAGGGCCACGGCGGGCAAGAAGATCCACGGCACCGGGGCGATCCCCGGCGGGATCAACAAG
Organism: Candidatus Latescibacterota bacterium; assembly: GCA_016187725.1. Lineage (GTDB taxonomy): Bacteria > Latescibacterota > UBA2968 > UBA8231 > UBA8231 > SICG01. The sequence goes on along the minus strand of JACPJE010000242.1, from coordinate 5,019 downwards.
AACCTCTCCACCGCCGAGCGGGACGGGTTTTTAAAGGATATAGGTCAGATCCTGGAGTGGTCGCGCGGCGCGGTGAAGATCGCCAGGGACTACACGGTGGAGCACCTGGAGGAACTGGCGCCCTTTGGCTCCTTCGACTCCAACCACCTCTCCATCGTGCGCGCCGACGGGGCGCACGAGATCTACGACGGCGGCCTGCGGGCCATCGACGCCCAGGGCCAGGTCATCTTCGACCAGGTGGACAATCAGAAATACCTGGACTACGTCGCCGAGGAGGTGCGCTCCTGGTCCTACATGAAATTCCCCTTCATCAAACCGCTCGGGCCGGAGAAGGGTTGGTACCGGGTGGGGCCGCTGGCCAGGCTGAACACCTGCGCGTTCTTCGCCACCCCGGAGGCCGAAGCAGCCCGCAAGGAGTTCAAGGCGGTCAGTGGAGGCAAACCGAACAATATCACCATGGCCTACCACTGGGCCAGGATGATCGAGCTGCTGAACGCCGCGGAGCAGCTCCAGGAACTGCTGCACGACCCCGACCTCCAGGGGACCGATCTGGTGGTCAAGGGTCAGCGCCGCGGCGAGGCCGTGGGCATCATCGAGGCCCCGCGCGGCACCTTGTTCCACCACTACGTGGTGGACGAGCAGGACCAGGTGGTCAGGGCCAATCTGATCGTCTCGACCACCAACAACAACGAGCCGATGAACCGGGCCGTGACCAAGGTGGCTCAGGACCACCTCTGCGGGGTGGAGATCACCGAGGGGTTGCTCAATCGCGTGGAGGTGGCCATCCGCGCCTACGACCCCTGCCTGTCGTGCGCCACCCACGCCATGGGGCAGATGCCGCTGGTGGTGGAGGTCTACGACCGCACCGGCCAACTGGTGGGCAGGAGGGTGAAGGGGTGAGCGAGGTGCTGGTGATCGGGTACGGCAATCCGGGCCGGCTGGACGACAGCCTGGGGCCGGCCTTTGCCGAAGCCCTGGCGCGCTTGGAACTGCCGGGCGTGGAGGTGGAGGCGGATTACCAGTTGATGGTGGAACACGCCGCCGCGGTGGCCAGGCATCGGGTGGTGATATTCGCCGACGCCTCGGTGAGCGGGCCGGCGCCTTTTTCCCTCCGGCGGCTGGTTCCCAGGCCGGGCCAGAGCTTCAGCAGCCACAGCGCCGAGCCCGAGGCCCTGCTGGCCCTGGCCGAGGGGCTCTTCGGCGCCCGGGTGGAGGGCTACGCCCTGGGGATCCGGGGTTATGAGTTCGACAACTTCGGCGAGCGCCTCTCGCCAGGGGCGCGCGCGAACCTGGAAGCGGCGCTGCGTTTTGCGATGCCCTTGATCGAAGGGCGGCGCTTCCGAGAGGCTGCGGATGAGCGCAGCGAAACCGTTTACTGCGGAGGGCCCAGATGCGAGGCGGGAAGTACGTGATCCTGTGCGTGGACGACGATCCCGATATCCTGGAATACCTGCGGGTGGTGCTGGAGGCGAATGACTATGCCGTGGTCGGGGCCAGCAGCGCCGAGGCCGGACTGCGGGCGTACCGGGAAACGCCGCCGGACCTGGTCATCGCCGACCTGATGATGGAGGAAATCGATTCCGGCACGGGTTTCGTGAAACAGTTGCAGGCCTGGGGCAACCGCGCCCCCATCTACATGCTCAGCTCGGTGGGCGACAACCTGAACACCAACGCCGACTACAGTGCCCTGGGCCTGACCGGGGTGTTCCAGAAGCCGCTCGACAGCGAGGTGCTGCTGTCGTTGCTGAAGGCCAAGCTGAAGTAGAGGTTCGCTTCGGGAGTTGAGCCGATGCTGGTACCTCCCTTCCTGCGGAGCATCCCCCTCGAACGCGAACTCCAGGAACGCCTGGGCTGGTTTATCCGGCTGCGCTGGTTGGCGGCCGGGGCGACCCTGCTGGGGGCGGGGCTGGCAACCGCGCTGGTCATTCCCTGGCTGGTGCCGGCACCCCTGTGGGGGGTGGGGCTGGCGGTGGCCGGCTATAACACCCTCTTTGCTGTTTTCCACCGGCGCCTGCCGGCGCTCTCCCCGGGAACTGGCAGGCGCTTCGCCTATGCCCAGATCGGCCTGGACTGGGTCTCGCTGAGCTGCCTGGTCCACTTCACCGGGGGCATTCACAGCCCCGTGGCCCTGGCCTTCGCCTTCCATCTGATCATCGGCGCCATCCTGCTGTCGCGGTGGGCCTGCTTTTTACAGGCCGGTGCCGCTGCCATGCTGGTGGGACCCGTGAGTGTCCCGGCCGAGATTTACCGCTGGCTGGCGCTGAGCAGTTTTTTCGCCGTGACCGCGTTCCTGGCCACCTCGATCACCGCGCGGCTGCGCCAGAAGGAGGAGGCGCTCTTCGCCGCCGAGCAGCAGCTCGAGCGCGCCTACGCCGAGCTGAAGGCGCTCGACGAGGAGCGGCTCTGGCTCGCCCGCACCACCCACCACCAGCTGCGCGCTCCGCTGGCGGCCATTCAGGGGTTGCTGGATGCCCTGCTCTATGCCGGCCCGGCCAATGAAGAGCAGCGCGACCTGGTGGGGCGCGCCCGGCGCCGGGTGCAGGATATGCTCGACATGGTCCGCGATCTCCTGGATCTGGCAGGGGCCCAGCGGCGGGTGGGGACACCGGCCGAATCGGTGCCGCTGCTGGCGTGTCTGACCGAGGTGTTGGAGACGGCGCGCGAGCGGGCGGCGGCCAAGCAGGTGCGCTTCGCGGCACAGGTGTCGGCGACCGCCGCGGTGCGCGCCGAGGCCGACGATGTGCGCCGGATCTTCTCCAACCTGCTGGACAATGCGCTCAAGTACACCCCGGCAGGGGGAGAGGTGGCCTTTCGCGCGGAGGAACGCGGAGACCGGGTGTGGGCCGAGGTGAGCGACACCGGGATCGGCATCGCCCCGGCCGACCAGCCCCGGGTCTTCCAGGATTTCTACCGCACCCAGACAGCCAAGAATACCGGCGAGATGGGGACTGGTCTGGGGCTGTCCATCGTCAGGCGGCTGGTGGAAAGATGGGGGGGAGAGGTGGAGTTGCACAGCGCCTCCGGCCAGGGGAGTCGCTTCGCGGTGAAGCTGCCGGCCGCCCCTGCCCTCACGGACCCACCGACCAGTTGAAGAAGAGGCTCCTGCCCGGGGCCTTTAGTTCGAAGCCGCGCGAGCTGGTCAGGTGGTCGCGGTACTCGGCGTCGAGCGCGTTTTTGAGGCCCAGCACCAGCCGATGGCTGAAGCTGCCGGTGCGCAGCCCGCCCCACTCCCCGCTCAGCCAAATGCCAGAGGCAAGGGGGGCCGCCGGCAGTTTGCCGGCGAGATATTCACCCAGCTGCCGGCGCCACCAGCAAGGCGAAATGCCCCGCCTCGACCTGCTGCAGACAGGTGCGGTAGCCCTGTTTTTCGAGGGTTTCGATCAGTGGCACGGGTTTGAAGGAGACGGCGATGAGCAGCAACTCGCCGGCCTGCAGCAGGCGGGCCTGCGCCAATACCGCGCTCAGGGGACTCTCGCCTTTGGCCAGCAGGGCGTCGGCCTCGATGGTGGTGCGGACCTGCCCTTCCTGCACCCAGGCGGGGGCGGGCTCATCGGGCAGGGTGGCATCCTCTCCCCCTTCGTCCACTGGCTGGCCCAGGGCCCGGCGCAGGGCAACCACCAAATCGCGGGGCTTGAGGCCGGCCATGCCGGCGGCGGTCTCCAGGGTGGCCAGTTTGGCCACGGTGCGCCGCAGCACCGGGTTCTTGAGTTTGGCAAAGGCCGGGGAGAGTTCGAGCAGCACGGCCTCGAGTTCGGGGTGGGCGTCCAGCAGGGCGCCTACTTTGGTCTGGGGGGTGATGTCCATAGCGCTCACGCCGGGTGGGGGTCGTATTCCAGTAGGCGGCGCTCGCCCTGCAGGGAGCGGGCCTCGCTCAGGTCCTGGGTGACCTCCAGGGTGCCCAGGTACTGGCCGTTCTCGCTGCGCACCGCAAAGTAGCGGATCTGCACGAAGCGGCCCTTGAAGTCGATCCAGAAGGAACAGGCGTCCTGGCGGCCGGCGCGGAAATCGGCCAGGATCTGTTCCACCACCCCCACGCTGGAGGGCGGGTGGCAGTGCTGCACCTTGCGGCCCAGGATGGTCCGGGGCCGGGCGAAGACCCGGCTGGCGCTCTCGGAGAAGTAGCGCACCCGGTCCTCGGCGTCGACAAAGGTCAGATCCAGCGGCAGCGCCGCGAAGATCCCCTTGAGTTGCTCGATGGTCAGGGCGCCGGTGGGGGTGAGGAAGGGGGCGCGGGTGTCGAGGGGGGCGCCCTCGATCTGCAAGAGGGCCGGGGCCGGGGGGCGGTACTCGTCGCCCGGCTCAACCAGGCAGTACCCGAACTGCGGGGTCTGGGCCCAGATCTCGCCCCACTCCGCGGCGCTGAGGGCTTCCAGGGCCATAGGCAGGAGGATCTCCTCCTCCTTGCGCACCATCTCCTCGGCGGCCTGCAGGGCCGGCTCCACCACGGCCTGGGCCGCTACCCGCCATTCCCCCACACTGGCCTCGGCCCCCAGCATCTCACCCACCCCCCGCAAGAATTCGCGCACCTCGTCGTCCTTGCCCCACATCACCTTGGAGGGCCCGCTGATCCCGTGCCGCTCCAGCACCGGGAAGAGCAGGTTTTCCTTGCGGGCGTAGTGTTTGTCCACGTCCATCAGCGCGTTGAAGCGCAGGTGCAGTTTTCCCAGATCGGCCGTCTCTTCATCGCGCCCGGCCAGCAGGAGGGCTAGGTCCTCGCGCAGGGCGCGGGTGGCGGCGAGGAGGGCCTGGTTCTCGCGGCGGAAGGTGTCCACCGGGTGGCCGGGCAACACCGGGTCGGTGGGGCGCTGCACCAGGATCTCGGAGACCACCTGGGAGTGCAGATCGCACATGGCCATCAGCTCGGCCACTGGCATGCCATCGGCGATGAGGGACTGCTCCATGGCGGCGATCTCGGAGGCGTCGGTCTGGCGGACCATTTCCTTGAGCTGCTGGCGCACCTGGTCCTGGGGGGTCCCGTGGTGCAGGCCGGAGATGATCTCCTTGAGCGCCTTGATGCGG